>NZ_JBEOZU010000007.1:0-181243 GCF_040298185.1 Streptomyces sp. NPDC001634
CCTCGGGCCCCGCCCCCACGGTGGGGGTGTGTTGGTGTTGCGGCCCCGGACCGCCCCCCGGGCGGGGCCCCGGGCCCCCGACCCGGTGGGGGCCGCCGGGCCGGCCCGGGCCCGGCCCCCACGCCCCATTCGTCCGGCGCGCCCGGCCGCCGGCCCCGGACTGCGGATCGCCAGTGCCGCGTTGAGCATCCTGGCCGCGCTGCTGCTCGGCTTCGTCGCCGACGCCGGGTTGGTCAGCGATCTGCGGCACGCCCGCGACCGGCAGGTCGACTACGCCTCCTTCCGCTCCGCCCTGGCCAACGGGGTCGCCCCGGTGGGGCAGTCCGCGGGCGGCAGCCGGGCGCCGCGGCCCGGTGAGCCCGTGGCGATCCTGGAGATCCCCGCGCTCCACCTGCGCGAGGTGGTCCGCGAGGGCACCACGGCCGAGGACCTGGCCCGCGGCCCGGGCCACCGCCGGGACACGCCCCTGCCGGGCCAGTCGGGGGTCAGCGTCATCATGGGCCGTCAGGCGACGTACGGCGGACCCTTCCGGCGGCTGGGGGAGCTGAATACGGGCGAGACGTTCACCGTGACCACGGGACAGGGCAAGCACACGTACCGGGTCATCGGGCCGCGCCGGGCCGGCGACCCCCAGCCGCCCGCGCCTGCCGAGGGCCGCGGCCGGCTCACCCTCATCACGGGCGACGGCACCCCGTTCATGCCCCGGGGCATCCTGCGGGTGGACGCCGACCTGGTCTCGAACGTCCAGCCCACCCCGTCGCCCGCCGTCGTACCCGGCGCCCTGCCGGAGGAAGAGAAGCCGATGGCCACCCAGCAGACGGCCTGGCTGCCGCTCGTGCTGTGGGGCCAGGGCCTCGTCCTGGCCGCCGCGGCCCTCGCCTGGGCGCACACCCGATGGGGCCGGCCGCACACCTGGGTGGTCGGCGTCCCACTGCTGGGCGTGCTGGGCCTGGCGGTCGCCGACCAGGCGCTGCTGCTCCTGCCCAACCTGCTGTGACCCCCTGCCGTGACCGAGTTCCCCACCGCTGCTGCTGATGAAGGACAAGCCGTGACCGACCAGACAACCCAGACCGAGACCACGCTGCCCCTTCCCCCGGTCGAAGCGACCGGGATGGTGAACGGAGCGTCTCTGGAAGCCCGTCGGATCTCGGCCTGGTTCGGAGACCACAAAGTCCTCGACCGCGTGTCACTGACCATGCCGGCCGGCCTGGTCACGGCCCTCATCGGCCCCTCCGGCTGCGGCAAGTCGACGTTCCTGCGGATTCTCAACCGCATGCACGAACTCGTCCCGTCCGCCTCACTGGCCGGCGAGGTCCTGGTCGACGGCCAGGACATCTACGCCCCCGGGCAACGGCTGACCGAGGCGCGGCGGAAGATCGGCATGGTCTTCCAGAAACCGAACCCGTTCCCCGCGATGTCGATCTACGACAACGTCACGTCCGGCCTGAAACTGACCGGCACCCGGATGAACGGCGACGACAAGGACGACCTGGTGGCGGAGTGCCTGGCCAAGGCGGGGCTGTGGAAGGAGGTCAGGGACCGCCTCCGCCAGCCCGGCGGCGCACTCTCCGGCGGACAGCAGCAGCGCCTGTGCATCGCCCGCTCCCTCGCCGTACGTCCCCAGGTCCTGCTGATGGACGAACCCTGCTCGGCGCTGGACCCCACCTCCACCCGCCGTATCGAGGAGACCATCCGCGAACTGGCCCACGAGGTCACCATCGTGATCGTCACGCACAATATGCAGCAGGCTGCCCGTGTCTCCGACCAGTGCGCCTTCTTCCTGGCCGAACAGAACACCCCTGGCGCCATCGTGGAACACGGCCCCACCACGGCGATGTTCTCCACCCCGTCGGACCCCCGCACCGCCGACTACGTGGAGGGCCGCTTCGGCTGACGGGCTTTTTCGGGGGTCCGTCTCCCGGTGGCAGACCGGTGGATGGCGCCCCGATGCCCCGCCGGGGGAGTCATCGACCATGGCAGTGCGCATGGCCCGTCGGCGTCCGGCCGGCGGGTGATTCCCATGTGTCCGGCTGAGCCCTCGCCGCCGCGCCCGGTACGGGGGCCGATGAATCGTGCCGGACGCCGCGAATGGCCGGCGCTCGTCGTCGGCCGGCTGGGCGGTCCCCGGGCCCAGTACGGGCCGCCGGTGCCCGACGAGCCCGAGCGGCTGCCGTCCTCAGTCCCCGTCGCCCTGCTTGCGGGCCAGCAGGAACGCACGCTGCCGTGTCCCGTCCGCGTCCGGTTCCAGGAACGTGCGCGCGTGGACGGACAGGCCCGCCTTCATGAGGTGGGCCATGATCGTGTCCGGGGCGTGGAAGTAGTGGTCGAGGGCCATCTCGTGCCCGAAGCGCTCCGTCACCCGCACCTCGTCGTCGTCGCCCGTTTCGAACGCCACGAGGGCGTGGCCGCCGGGGGCCAGGACGCGGTGGAACTCGGCGAACACCGTGGTCAGGTGCTCCTCCGGCACGTGGGTGATCGAGTACAGCGCCGCGATGCCGCCCAGCGTCTCCGGTGGCAGGTCCAGGGCCGTCATCGTTCCCACATGGAAGCGCAGTTCGGGGTGGGTACGCCGGGCGAGGGCCACCATGCGGGGGGAGACGTCCACCCCGAACACCGGAACGCCGAGGTCGTGCAGGCGGGCAGTGACATGGCCGTGGCCGCAGCCGAGGTCGGCCACGGGGGCGGGCCCGTTCGCCCGTACCAGGTCGCCGAAGGCCGTGACCAGGGCGCGGTCCAGGGGGCGGGTCGCCAGGGCGTCGGGAAGGTGTGCGGCGTAGTCGGAGGCCATGGCGTCGTACGACGCGCGCGTGGTGTGTATGAAGTCCGGTTCCTGGGCGTTCACGGTGGCGCACACTACCGGCGGGGGCGCACGGCACGGCGGTGGCTTCGCAAGGTTCATCCACCGGCCATGTGGAGCCCTTCCGGCGGCCGGGAGGCGGGCCACTGTGGTATCCGTGGGGGACGGGAATCGCTCGGGCCCTCCGAGTGTTTGCCCCGGACGGGACGCCCGGACACGGGAGTGGTCCCGTGCAGGGATCACCGGGCGCCCACGACGGCGCCGGAACGGCTCCGCGGTCACCCCGACGGACCCACAGACGAACCCTGGGACCCCGTTCGTCCGGAAAGCCGGGCGAGTGTACCCATCTCCTCCGCCGGCTATGCGGCGCGCGGCCAGGTTTTCTGCCCCGACGGGCTGAAGTTTTGTTGATCGTGGGTAGGCCGGCCGCCCGCTCGCCCTACCCTTCAAAGGGTGAACCAACTGATGTCCCGAGAGTCCGAGGCCGATCATTCAGGGGAAGCAGTGCTCCCCGGCGTGCTGCCCGAGGCGCTGCGCGCCGAACTCGTCGCCTTCCGCCGCGACCTGCACATGCACCCGGAGCTCGGCAACCAGGAGTTCCGTACGACCGCTGCGATCAAGGCCCGCCTGGAGCAGGCGGGACTCGCTCCGCGCGTGCTCGACACCGGCACCGGGCTCTTCTGTGACATCGGCGACCGGGACGGCGTACGTCCCGTGCTCGCGCTGCGCGCCGACATCGACGCGCTGCCCATCCCCGACACCAAGACCGACTGCGCCTACCGCTCGACCGTGCCCGACCGCGCCCACGCCTGTGGCCACGACGTGCACACCTCGGTCGTCCTCGGCGCCGGGCTCGTGCTGGCCGAGCTGCACCGCCAGGGGCGGCTGCCGCAGCCGGTACGGCTGATCTTCCAGCCCGCCGAGGAGGTCCTGCCGGGCGGCGCCACCGACGCCATCGAGTCCGGTGTCCTCGACGGGGTCGGGCGGATCATCGGCGTGCACTGCGACCCCAAGGTCGACGCGGGGCGCATCGGGCTGCGTCACGGCCCCATCACTTCCGCCTGCGACCGGCTCGAAGTCGCACTCGACGGCGCGGGCGGCCATACCGCACGCCCCCACCTCACCACCGACCTCGTCATGGCCGCCGCGCGCGTCGCCACCGATGTGCCTGCACTGGTCGCCCGCCGTGTCGACGCCCGCAGCGGGCTCGCGGTGACCTGGGGCCGTATCGAGTCCGGGCACGCCTGCAACGTCATCCCCCAGCACGCCGAGCTCTCCGGGACCGTACGCTGCCTGGACCTCGACGCCTGGCGGCAGGCGCCCGACGTCGTGCACGCGGCGATCGACGAGATCGCGAACATGTACAAGGCGAAGTCCGAGATCAACTACATCCGCGGGGTGCCGCCCGTCGTGAACGACGCCACGGTCACCGACCTGCTGCGCGACGCCATGACCGCCCGCCGTGGTGCCCACTCCATCGAGGACACCGAACAGAGCCTCGGCGGCGAGGACTTCTCCTGGTACCTGGAGCACGTGCCGGGCGCCCTGGCCCGCCTCGGTGTCCGCCGCCCCGGCGAGCGCACCGTGCGCGACCTCCACCAGGGCGACTTCGACGCGGACGAGTACGCCATCACGGTCGGCGTGGAGCTGTTCACGGCGGCGGCGCTGCTGGACGCGGAGCAGAGGTGAGCCGGCGGCCCTGCGGGGCCGTTCCACCGTCCGCCGCAATATGCCCGTAAGCCATTTGTGCTGTGTTGGCAACAGTGTGCGACGAGGGCCCGGACACCGAGTTCAGACGGTGTTTGCCTCGAATCGATAACGGCTTCGCGAGAGGTGTTTTTATGACATCTACGCGCGTTACGATTCCGCGAAGCCGACGCCGACGGGGCGTCTTGGCTCGAGCGCCGGCTCGGTGCTCACATCAAGCGCCGACATGGCGCTCAGGTCAGGTGAAGGAGCCTTCCCGTGCGCCGGGTAGCCAAGTTTTCCGCTGCGTGTGCCGCCACCGCAGCCCTCGCACTGACTGCCACAGCCTGTGGCAGCACGTCCTCCGACAGCAGCAGCTCGTCGTCGTCCTCTTCCTCCTCGTCCGGGGGCGGCAAGGGCGTCAAGATCGGTCTCGCCTACGACGTCGGCGGCCGCGGTGACCGTTCCTTCAACGACTCCGCCGCGCGTGGTGCCGACAAGGCCAAGAGCGAGTTCAGCGGTGACATCAAGGAGCTGACCGCCAAGACCTCCGACACCGAGGCCGACCGCGAGCAGCGCCTGTCGGACCTCGCGGACGCGGGCTACAACCCGATCGTCGCCGTCGGTTTCTCCTACGCTCCGGCCGTGACCAAGATCGCCGCGAAGTACCCGAAGACCAGCTTCGGCCTCGTCGACTCGGTCGTGGACGCCAAGAACGTCGACAGCATCACGTTCACCGAGGAGCAGGGCTCCTACCTGGCCGGTGTCGCCGCCGCGCTGAAGACCAAGAAGGACCACGTCGGCTTTATCGGCGGTGTCGACGTCCCGCTGATCAAGAAGTTCGAGGCGGGCTACGTCCAGGGTGTCAAGGACACCAACCCGAAGATCAAGGTCGACACCCAGTACCTGAGCCACGGCTCCGACTTCTCCGGCTTCGCCAGCCCCGACAAGGGCAAGGAGGCCGCGCAGGGCATGCTCGACAACGGCGCCGACGTCATCTACTCGGCGGCCGGCTCCTCCGGCAACGGCGCGATCGAGGCCGTCAGCGGCGCCAAGGGCGCCTGGGCCATCGGCGTGGACTCCGACCAGTACAACATCCCGGGTCTGGCCAAGTACAAGAACTCGATCCTGACCTCGATGGTCAAGAACGTCGACGTCGGTGTCTACGACTTCATCAAGTCCGTCCACGACGGCAAGCCGCTGACCGGCACCAACACCTACTCGCTCGCCAAGAACGGTGTCTCGCTGGCCACCAGCGGTGGCTTCATCACCGACATCCAGGCCAAGCTGGACGCGGCGAAGCAGAAGATCGTCGCCGGCTCGATCAAGGTCAAGACCACCCCGTGACCTGATGGGTCCCGTCGGACCCCGGCTCGGCGTGGGGGCGCCTTCCGTCGCCCCGCGCCGAGCCATAACAATGTGTCAACTCTACGCGTGTAGCACGGAGTTGCCGCGCTAGCGTCGCCGACGCCTGCCCTCCCCACGCAGCCCCTTTCCCCGAGGAGAGTGCGCCATCAACGCGTCCAGCCCTCCCGCTGCCGTCGAACTGCGCGGCATCACCAAGCGTTTCCCTGGCGTCGTCGCCAACCGCGATATCGACATCACGGTCCGTACGGGCACCGTACACGCCCTGTGCGGTGAGAACGGCGCCGGCAAGTCCACCCTGATGAAGATCCTCTACGGCATGCAGCAGCCGGACGAGGGCACCATCACGGTCAACGGCGAACAGGTCGTCTTCCACAACCCCGCCGACGCCATCGCCCGCGGCATCGGCATGGTGCACCAGCACTTCATGCTCGCCGACAACCTCACCGTCCTCGAGAACGTCGTCCTCGGCGCGGAGAAGCTGTACGGCATCGGGGGCAAGGCCCGCGCCAAGATCAAGGAGATCTCCGACGCGTACGGCCTGAACGTCCGCCCGGACGTCCTGGTGGAGGAGCTCGGCGTCGCCGACCGCCAGCGCGTGGAGATCCTCAAGGTCCTCTACCGAGGCGCCAAGACCCTCATCCTGGACGAGCCCACCGCCGTCCTCGTGCCGCAGGAGGTCGACGCCCTCTTCGACAACCTGCGCGACCTGAAGGCCGAGGGCCTCACCGTCATCTTCATCTCCCACAAGCTGGGCGAGGTGCTCTCCGTCGCCGACGAGATCACCGTCATACGGCGCGGCACCACCGTCGGCACGGTCGAGCCGCGGGGCACCACCTCCCGGCAGCTCGCCGAGCTGATGGTCGGCAGCGAACTGCCGACGCCGGAGACCGAGGAGTCCACCGTCACGGACGTCCCGATGCTCAAGCTGGACGGCCTGCACCTCGCGCAGACGGACCTCGACGGCGTCGAGCGGATCATCCTGGACGAGATCTCCTTCACCATCCACAAGGGCGAGGTCCTCGGCATCGCCGGTGTGGAGGGCAACGGCCAGTCCGAGCTGGTCGAGGCGATCATGGGCATGCGCCGGCCGGACGCCGGCGTGATCACGCTCGACGGCACCGACATCTCCCACGCCCCGACCCGCAACCGCCGCGAGGCCGGTGTCGGCTACATCCCCGAGGACCGCCACCGCCACGGCCTGCTCCTGGAGGCGCCGCTGTGGGAGAACCGCATACTCGGCCATGTCTCCGAGCGGCCCAACTCGCGCGGCGCGCTGCTCGACATCAAGGGGGCCCGCGCCGACACCGAGCGGATAGTGCAGGCGTACGACGTCCGCACGCCCGGCATCGACGTGACCGCGGCCTCGCTGTCCGGCGGCAACCAGCAGAAGCTGATCGTCGGCCGCGAGATGAGCCATGACCCCAAGCTGCTGATCGCCGCCCACCCCACCCGCGGGGTGGACGTCGGCGCGCAGGCCGCGATCTGGGACCACATCCGTGAGGCGCGCCGCCAGGGCCTGGCCGTGCTGCTGATCTCCGCCGACCTGGACGAGCTGATCGGGCTCTCCGACACCCTGCGGGTGATGTACCGCGGCCGCCTGGTCGCCGACGCCGACCCTGCCACGATCACCCCCGAGGAGCTGGGCTCCGCCATGACGGGTGCGGCCTCCGGCCACCTGGAGCACACAGAGGACGACGAGCGATGAACAAGCTGATCTCACGGATCGACAAGCAGCGGCTGCTCCTCGGGATCGCGGCGCCGTTGCTGGCGGTCGTCGCCGCGCTCGTCGTCACCACCCTGGTGATCCTCGCGACCGGCAAGAACCCCGGCGCCGCCTTCAGCGACATGGTGACCTACGGCTTCGCCAGTGACAGCCAGGTCTACATCCTGAACAAGGCGACGACGTACTACCTGGCGGGTGTCGCGGTGGCCATCGGCTTCCGCATGAACCTGTTCAACATCGGTGTCGACGGCCAGTACCGGCTCGCCGCGTTCATAGCAGCCGTCCTCGGCGGGGCGCTCACCGTGCCCGGCTGGATCGCCATCCCGCTGATCATCATCTGCGCCATGGCGACCGGCGCCCTCTGGGCGGCCATCGCAGGCATCCTCAAGGTGACGCGAGGGGTCAGCGAGGTCATCTCGACGATCATGCTGAACTCGATCGCCACCGCGATCATCGCCTACCTGCTCCAGCCCGGAAAGCTGGCCGAGCTCCAACAGGGCGGTACGGTCGTCTCGACCAAGCCGCTGCCGTCGTCGTCGTACTTCTTCACCATCGACACCGGCCCGGCCGGCCTGCTGTGGGGCTTCATCTTCATCGCCGTGATCGTCGGCGTCGCGTACTGGTTCGTGCTCGGCCGCACCCGGTTCGGCTTCGACCTGCGCACCGTCGGCCAGTCCGAGACCGCCGCGGCCGCGAGCGGTGTCGGGGTGAAGAAGATGATCGCCACCAGCATGATCATCTCGGGTGCGGTGGCCGGACTCATCGGCATGCCGACCCTGCTCAACGACAGCCACCAGTTCAGCAATGACTTCCCGGTCGGCATCGGCTTCACCGGCATCGCCATCGCGCTGCTCGGCCGCAACCACCCGATCGGCATCGCGCTCGGCGCCCTCCTGTGGGGCTTCCTGGAGCGCACCACCAACCACCTGGAGTTCCAGGGGTACGACAAGGAGATCCTCGGCGTCATCCAGGGCGTCATCGTCCTGTGTGTCGTGATCGCCTACGAGGTCGTACGCCGCTACGGCCTCAAGCGCCAGCAGCACCGGGTCGGCGCCGAGCTCGCCGCCCAGGCCGCCGCCCCGACGATGAAGCAGGAGGTGGCGTGATGACTGCCACGATGACCGACACGCCGCCGCCCGCGGCACCCAGGGCGGACACCGCCGCCAAGGCTTCGGGCCGGTCGCTCGGCCAGATCCTCGTGATCGTCGCCGGCGCCCTGCTGCTCGTGGCCGCGGTCCGCATGATCACCGGCTCCAACCAGCTCGACTCCGCCGGACAGGTCGGCGCCGCGCTGGGGCTCGCCGTGCCGATCGGCCTCGCCGGTCTCGCGGGTCTGTGGTCCGAGCGGTCCGGCGTGGTCAACATCGGCCTCGAGGGCATGATGATCCTCGGCACCTTCGGTGCCGGCTGGATCGGCTGGCAGTCCAGCCCCTGGCTGGGCCTGCTGTGCGGTATCGGCTTCGGTGTCCTCGGCGGCCTGGTGCACGCCGTCGCGACCGTCACCTTCGGCGTCGACCACATCGTCTCCGGTGTCGCGATCAACCTCCTCGCGCTCGGTACCACCCAGTACCTCGCCAAGCTGTTCTTCGCAGGCGGCAAGGCGGCGAACGCGGGCGGCAACCCCAAGCAGTCCCCGCCCGTGGACTCACTGCCGAACGTCACCGTGCCCGGCCTCTCCGACGCGCTCGCGTCGATCGAGAAGCACCACTGGTTCCTGATCTCCGACCTCGCGGGCATCATCGGCGGTCTGGTCACCGACCTGTCCGTGGTGACGATCCTGGCCGCGGTGCTGTTCGTCGGCAGCTGGTGGCTGCTGTGGCGCACCCCCTTCGGTCTGCGACTGCGCTCCTGCGGCGAGAACCCGACCGCCGCGGAGTCGCTCGGCGTCAACGTCTACAAGTACAAGTACGCGGCCGTGGCCGTCTCCGGCGGTCTTGCCGGCCTCGGCGGTGCCTTCCTCGCGCTGGTCACCTCGCACACCTACCTGGAGGGCCAGACCGGCGGGCGCGGCTACATCGGCCTCGCGGCCATGATCTTCGGCAACTGGCGGCCCGGCGGACTGGCCATGGGTGCCGGCCTGTTCGGCTACTCCGACGCACTCCAGCTGCGCAACGGCGGCGTGACCGTGCACGCCCTGCTCCTCCTGCTGGTCATCCTCCTCGCGGCGCTGGCCGGCTGGAAGCTGTACCGCAAGGCCATGTGGCAGGGTGTCATCAGCGCCGTCATGGCCGGGCTCGTCCTGGTCTGGTACCTGCTCACGGACCAGGTCCCGAGCGACTTCGTCGGCGCCACCCCGTACGTCGTCACCCTGCTCGTGCTGTCGCTGTCCGCACAGCGCCTGCGGATGCCCAAGGCCGACGGCATGCGATACCGGAAGGGACAGGGCAAGTGACCACCCCGGCCGCCGAGTTCGACTGGGAGGCGCTGCGCGCCGAGGCGCGCGCGGCGATGTCCCGCGCGTACGCCCCCTACTCGGGCTACCCGGTCGGTGTCGCGGCCCTGGTCGACGACGGGCGGACCGTCACCGGCTGCAACGTCGAGAACGCCTCGTACGGCCTCGGCCTGTGCGCCGAGTGCGGACTGATCTCGCATTTGCAGAACACCGGGGGCGGACGGCTGACGCACTTCACGTGCGTGGACGGCAAGGGCGAGATCCTCGTCCCGTGCGGTCGCTGCCGCCAGCTGCTGTACGAGTTCGGCGGTCCCGATCTGCTGCTGGAGACCCCGGCGGGGATCCTGCCGCTCTCCGAGATGCTGCCGCAGGCCTTCGGGCCGGACCATCTCAGCAAGTAACTCCCGTGCGGCCCCTCCATGTCCGTCCCCTGTGACGCGGAGGGGCCGCACACCTTCGGAACTCCGGAAGGAAACCATGGCCATGGACGCCATCTCCGTCATTCGCACCAAGCGGGACCGCGGTGAGCTGAGCGACGAGCAGATCGACTGGGTCATCGACGCGTACACGCGGGGCGAGGTCGCCGACGAGCAGATGTCCGCGCTCGCGATGGCCATCCTGCTCAACGGCATGAACCGCCGTGAGATCGCCCGGTGGACGGCGGCGATGATCGCGTCGGGCGAGCGCATGGACTTCTCGTCGCTGTCCCGCCCGACGGCCGACAAGCACTCGACGGGCGGTGTCGGCGACAAGATCACGCTTCCGCTGGCCCCGCTGGTCGCCGCCTGCGGTGTGGCGGTCCCGCAGCTGTCGGGCCGCGGCCTCGGCCACACCGGCGGCACGCTGGACAAGCTGGAGTCGATCCCCGGCTGGCGCGCGCTGCTGTCGAACGAGGAGATGCTGCACGTTCTCGACACGACCGGCGCGGTGATCTGCGCGGCGGGCGACGGCCTGGCGCCCGCCGACAAGAAGCTCTACGCGCTCCGTGACGTCACGGGCACGGTGGAGGCGATCCCCCTGATCGCCTCTTCCATCATGTCGAAGAAGATCGCCGAGGGCACGGGCTCCCTGGTCCTGGACGTGAAGGTCGGCTCGGGCGCCTTCATGAAGACGATCGACGACGCGCGGGAACTGGCGCGGACGATGGTCGGCCTTGGCACGGACCACGGTGTGAAGACGGTCGCGCTGCTGACGGACATGTCGACCCCGCTGGGTCTGACCGCGGGCAACGCGCTGGAGGTCCGCGAGTCGGTCGAGGTCCTCGCGGGCGGCGGCCCGGCCGACGTGGTGGACCTGACGATCGCGCTGGCCCGCGAGATGCTGGAAGCGGCCGGTGTGAAGGACGCGGACCCCGCGAAGGCCCTGGCCGACGGCTCCGCGATGGACGTCTGGCGCCGGATGATCGCGGCGCAGGGCGGCGACCCGGACGCTCCGCTGCCCACGTCCCGTGAGCAGCACGTGATCAAGGCCCCGTCGTCGGGCGTTCTGACCCGTCTGGACGCCTACGACATCGGTGTCGCCGCCTGGCGCCTCGGCGCCGGGCGCGCCCGCAAGGAGGACCCGGTGCAGGCGGGCGCGGGCATCGAGATGCACGCCAAGCCGGGCGACACGGTGACCGAGGGCCAGCCCCTCCTCACCCTGCACACGGACACCCCGGAGCGCTTCGAGTACGCGCTGCAGGCGATCGAGGGCTCGTACGACGTCGCGGCAGCGGGGACGGAGTTCGCGGCTACGCCCGTCGTGCTGGAACGTATCGCCTGACCTGGGCTTTTCTCTTTCGGGTGAACGGGATCGGTGGACCTGTGCCGGTCCCGTTCGGCATGCTGGGATCGGTGACGCACCGATTGGAGAACCGCCATGAGCGCACTCAGCGCCGAGCCCGAGTCGGGCTGGGACGAGATTGTCCGTGTCTGGGAGGAGACGGACGCTCCCGAGGGCAGCAAGGTGGAGATCATCGAAGGGGTCGTCACCGTGTCGCCTCCACCCTCCGGAGACCACAACATCACGGCAGCTCTCCTGCAGCGGCGGCTGTATACCCAGCTTCCGGAGTCGTGGGAGATCTTCCAGACGTTGGGGCTTGAACTACCTGCCGACCAGGACATTTTCATCCCCGATCTGGCAGTGATTCCTGTGGACTCAGTGCGAGGGCGCGACCTTGTGTCAGCAAGCGAAGCCGAGTTGGTTGTCGAGGTCACCTCCCGGAGCAACGCCAACCACGACCGCATTAAGAAGGCCCATGGCTACGCCCGGGCCGGTGTACCGCTTTACCTCCTCCTGGACCCCTGGCACAGCGGTCGCCCCACGGCAACGCTCTACGGCGAACCGGAGAGCGGCACCTACCGTGTTCTGGCCTCGGTCGAGTACGGCGAGAAGTTCACTCTGCCAGCGCCCTTCAACCTCGATCTGGATACCAGCACGTTTCCCATCCCCTGAGTCTTGAGCACAAGCCTCCGATGAGTTGCGAGGCCCCGTCCGGTCTACCCACCGTGGACCCCAAGACACCCCCCGTACTCGTACTGGCCGGCCCCGTCACGCGGAACGACGTGACGAGGCTCGGTGACGACGTGCGGGCGCTGTTGGAGGACACCGGGGCCGGTGTCGTCATCTGTGACGTGCGTGCACTGCGGCCCGTGCAGATCCGCACCGTCGACGTGCTGGCCCGGCTCCAGCTCGCCGCCCGGCGCGCCGGTGGACGGATCCGGCTGCGCGATCCGTCCCCCGCCCTCCGTGCCCTACTCGACCTCGTCGGCGTCCCCGTCGAGCTGGAGGGGCAGGCCGAACAGCGGGAACCAGCGCTTGGTGTCCAGGAAGAAGTGGAACCCGGAGAGCCGGGACCCTGATATCTCCAGGACCTGAACCGACCAGGCCGTGAAGCCGCCCGTGTCCGGGTCCGGCTTGTACTGGGCGAAGCCCGGCAGGCCGTTGACCTCGACCGGCACCAGGCGCGAGCCTTCACAGGCGGAGCCGAGCGTCGTCATGAACCCGGTGATGTCCCGTGTGCCGCGCAGCCACAGGTCGAACGGCGGCATCGTCATCACCGCGTCCTCGTGCAGCAGGGCCGTCAGCGCCGCCATGTCGTACCCCTCGAAGGCCGCCATGTAGCGCTCCAGGAGTTTCTGCTGCTCCTCGTCGAGGGGGTCGGAGACGGCGGCGTCGGCGCCCTCCCCGCTCCTGTCCGCCAGCGTCGCGCGCGCACGCTGCAGCGCGCTGTTGACCGAGGCGACCGAGGTGTCGAGCAGCTCGGCGACCTCGCTCGCCTTCCAGGCCAGCACCTCGCGCAGGATGAGCACCGCGCGCTGCTTGGGCGGCAGTTGCTGAAGGGCCGCCATGAAGGCCAGCCGGACCGACTCCTTGGCGACCGCCGCCTCCGCAGGGTCGCTCGTCGTCGGCAGCACACGGGCGTCCGGCATCGGTTCCAGCCAGGTGCTGTCGGGGCGCGGGGACAGGGCTGCCCGGGCGAGCGGGGTGGAGCCGGTCAGGTCCATCGGGCGGGCGCGCCTGTTGCCCGCGCTCAGCATGTCCAGGCAGACGTTCGTCGCGATCCGGTACAGCCACGAGCGGAGGGAGGAGCGGCCCTCGAACTTCTCGTAGCTCCGCCAGGCGCGGACCATCGTGTCCTGCACCGCGTCCTCGGCCTCGAAGGAGGAGCCGAGCATCCGGTAGCAGTACCCGGTCAGCTCGACCCGGTGCTTCTCCAGCCGGACGTCGAGGTCGTCCACTGTCGCCGTGCCGTCACTCATGGTCCACCCACCCCACGGGCCGTTCCTGTCGCGCACCGTCGCGCCCCAGCACTTCGGAAGCTACCGCAGCCCACTGACAACGGCCCCTGGAGCGCGGGAAAGCCCAGCTCAGAGCAGTTGCCTCACCGTCATGAGCAGATGCTGGTGGGTCCCTTGCGACGCATCGCCCGCGCCGCCGGAGCCGTCGGCCGCCACTCCCGTGAGCAGTGCCCGCTGCCCCGTGCCCAGCAGCTGCATGCGCACCCGCGGCGCCTCGAAGGAGTTCAGCGCGTCCAGCAGATACCCCGGGTTGAAGGCCACGGAGGCCTCTTCCGCACCGTCCAGTGCGGCGGGCAGCCGCTGCGCGGCGACGTCGTCCCCCTCTCCGGCCCGCAGCTGTACGGATCCGCCGGCCGCGAAGTCCAGCCGTACCGGGCTGTTCGCCTCCGCCACCACCGCCACCCTCCGCACGGCCTCCGCCATGACCCCGCACTCCACTTCGGCGACCGCGGCCCCCGCCATGTCGAACAGCGATCCGTACCGCGGCAGCCGCCCCTCCAGCAGCCGCACCACCGCCCGCATCCCACCGCCGTCGAAGCCGATCAGACCCCCGTGCCCCGGGGCCAGTGCGATGCCCACCCGATCGCAGCGGGCCAGCGACCGCGCGACGTCGTGCAGGCGACGCGCGGGCAGCAGGACCTCCACCGTGCCGTCCGCGCCCGCCGCCTCCGGCTTCCAGCCCAGCCGCCGTACGGCGTACCGGTAGCGGTCCGAGGCGGAGAGCGTCATCGTGTCGCCCTCCAGGCACAGCTGCACACCGGTGAGCACGGGAAGAGTGTCGTCACGGCCCGCAGCCACCGCGACCTGGGCCACGGCGGTCGCGAACGCGCCGGCATCCACGCTTCCGTAGGGCTCGGGCGGCACCGGCAGCGCCGGGTACTCCTCCCGCGGCAGCGTCGACAGCCCGAACCGCGTGCCGCCCGCCTCCACCGTGAACCGCGTCCCCTCCAGCGCGCAGCTCACCGGACCGTCCGGCAGCACCCGGCAGATGTCCAGCAGCCTGCGCCCGGGGACCAGCACCTGCCCGTCCACGGCCGTCTCCGCCTCGGTCTCGATGCGCGCGGCCGTCTCGAAGTCGAACCCCGACACGGTCAGCCGGCCCGCCGCCGCCTCCAGCAGCAGTCCGCCCAGCACCGGCACCGGCGTCCGCGCGGGCAGCACACGGCCCGCCCACCCCACGGCCTCGGCGAGCACTGCGCGGTCGACCCGGAACTCCATCAACTAACCCCCTGCTCGGACCGGTTGTCGCTCGGACGCTATACGCGGCCACTGACAACCGGCGCCGACCAGGGGGAACGCGCCTCGGGCCCGAGTCCGGGCTCAGGCCGTCGCGAGCCGCCGTTCGGCCCGGGCCGCCCTCGACCCCAGCACCGTGATCGTCACGACGCCCAGCACCGCCAGCAGGCCCATGCCCACCGTCCCGGCCCAGCCGCCCGCGTGGAAGGCCACCGCGCCGAGCGTGCTGCCGGTGCTGGAGCCGATGTAGTACGAGGACTGGTAGAGGGCCGAGGCCTGGGCGCGGCCCTGCTTCGCCGTGTGGCTGACCGCCGACGACGCCACCGCGTGGCCCGCGAAGAAGCCCGCCGTGATCAGGACCAGGCCCAGCAGGACCAGTGGCAGGGAGGCGGCCAGGGACAGCAGCAGACCGGTCGTCGTCGTGCCGCCCGCCAGGTACAGCGCCCCGCGGCGGCCCAGACGGCCCACCAGCCGGCCCGCCGCCGACGCCGACACCGTACCCACCAGGTACACCAGGAAGATCGAACCGATGATGCCCTGCGGCAGCCCGAACGGCTCGTCCGTCAGTCGGTAGCCGATCACCGTGTACACGCCGCCGAAGACCATCATGAACAGCGCGCCGATGGCGTACAGCCGGCGCAGCAGCGGATCGGCGAGGTGGTCGCGGACCGTGCGGGCCAGGACGCGCGGGCGCAGCGAGCCCGCCTTGAAGTGCTTCGGCGCCGGGAGCAGGAGGCGGAAGGCCACCGCGCAGGCGACCGCGATCGCGCCGATGGTGCCCACGGCGACCCGCCAGCCCCACTCCTGTGCGACCCAGCCGGTGATGACCCGGCCGCTCATCCCGCCGACGCTGTTACCGGCCACGAACAGGCCGATCGCCGTGATCAGGGCCTTGGGGCGGACCTCCTCCGCCAGGTAGGCGGTCGCCGACGCGGGCAGCCCGGCCAGAGCCGCGCCCTGGACGGCCCGCAGCGCGATCAGCGTGCCCAGCGACGGGGCGAAGGGGACCAGCAGGCCGACCGTCACCGCGACGGCCAGCGACGCCGTCATCACCGTACGACGGCCGAAGCGCTCGGAGAGCGCGCTCATGGGGAGGACGAACAGCGCCAGGGCGCCCGTCGCGCCCGACACCGTCCAGCTCGCCGCGCTCGCCGTCACCCCGAAGCCGGAGGAGACGAGCGGCAGCAGGGCCTGCGTGGAGTAGAGGAGGGCGAAGGTGGCGACGCCCGCCAGGAAGAGGGCGAGGCTCATCCGGCGGTAGCCGGGCCCACCCGGGGTCATACGGGAGTCGGCGACGGGGACGGTGACGGCGCCCACGATGGTGGACGCCCCGGTATCGGCAGCAGGCATGCTTCGAACGTACGGACCCCGATACTCATCCGTCCAATGCACGGAAACCCCATAATCGTTCCCATGGTGCATCAGCAGAGGTCAGACGCTCACCTGTCATCGTCCAGTGACACAAGTGACGGAGAAGACATCGTCGCGATGCTCGCACCGCGCCTGGCGTACTTCGCGGGCGTCGCCCGTACCGAGCACGTCACGCGCGCCGCGCAGGAGATGCAGGTCCCGCAGTCCACGCTGTCCCGCGCGCTCGTCCGGCTCGAACAGGACCTGGGCGTCGAACTGTTCGCCCGCCGGGGCCGCACGGTCTCGCTCACCCCGGCCGGCCGTACGTTCCTCGCCTCCGTCGAGCGAGCCCTCGCGGAGATCGAGCGGGCCGCCGAGGAGGTGCGCGCGGACGCCGACCCGGCCACCGGCAAGGTCGCCTTCGGCTTTCTGCACACGATGGGCGCGGAGACCGTGCCCGGCCTGATCCACGCCTTCCGCGCCGACCATCCCCGCGTCCGCTTCAGCCTCGTCCAGAACTACGGCGAGGCGATGCTGGAGAAGCTGCGCGCCGGTGAGCTGGACCTGTGCCTGACCTCGCCGGTGCCCGACGCCCCCGACCTGGTCGCCCGCCGTCTCGACGAACAGAAGCTGCGGCTCGTCGTGCCCGCGGACCACCGGCTCGCGAGCCGCCGCCGCATCCGCCTCGCCGAGGCGGCCGACGAGACCTTCGTGACCCTCGAAGCGGGCTATGGGATGCGCCGCATCACGGACGACCTGTGCCGGGAGGCCGGGTTCAAACCGCGGATCGCCTTCGAGGGGGAGGAGGCCGAGACCCTGCGGGGCCTGGTCGCGGCGGGGCTCGGCGTTGCGTTGCTGCCGCCGCCTGCGGTGCCCCGGCCGGGGGTCGTGGAGCTGACGGTGACCGCGCCGCGGGCGGCGCGGGAGATCGGCGTCGCGTGGCTGGAGGGGCACGTCGACACGCCGCCGGTGGCGGCCTTCAAGAGGTTTCTGTTGTCGAGGAGGGGGCGGCTTCTGCCGGATTGAGGGTGCGGGCTGTCTGTGGCTGGTTGCGCCCACGCGACGGAACCGCACACCGTCGCAGCCCCGCGCCCCGAAAGGGGTGCGGCTGCGCGCCCGGCCACGACGTACCCGCAGGTTCACACCCAGGTCAACGTCGCAACGACCGCCCGAAGCCGGCGGCCAACGGCATCCGCAACCCCAACGGCGGCGGAGCCGCCAGTGCGTCCTGCACCGGGCGGGAAAAGGCCCGCCCGAACAACGTGCCCATCACGAAGTCCTCGGCCAGCGCGTGCACTTCGGACCGGTACTGGTGCAACCCGTGCCCGTCGGCGTGCACTTCGAAGCGGCAGATGTCGCGGTTCGCCTTCTTCGCGCGCGCCGCCAGGCGGAACGACAGCTCAGGGTCCGTCCGCTCGTCGTTCGTGCCGTGCACGATCAGCACCCGCCGCCCCGTGAGCTGCTTCACCGGTTCGGGTGAGGCCGCCATGTCCTCCTCGGGCAGCCAGGGGGCCAGCGCCAGGACGGAGTTGACGGCCGTGTGCCCGGCCGCGTGCAGCGCCGCCCGGCCACCCATGCCCACGCCGACGAGGCAGACCGGCACGTCCCCGTAGCGTCGTACGACCTCCTCGGCGCCCCACGTGGCGTCCTGCGCCAGATGCGCCTCGCTGCCGTTCCAGCCCCGGTAGCGGTAGTGCACCACGTGGGTGGCCAGACCCTCGCCCTGACCCGCCCGCGCCAGCCGGCGGCCGAGCGCGCGGACCGAGGCGGTCGCCATCAGAGGGGACGGTCTGCGGGCGGAGACCTCGTCGCCGCCCGGGAGCAGCAGCACCGCGCCGCTCACCGCTGCCGGCTCCGTGCCGACCACCCTCCCCAGCCGGGCCGTGCGAACCGGCGTCGCTTGGTGTGCCATGACAGAACAGTGTCAGAATCGACGGTGTACGAAACCTGGCCGGTGGATCACCTTTGGGTATCGACGTCTCGTCGCACCTGAAGCTCTACGCGCGTAGGGGCTATGGTGCGGAAATGACGAGCCAGCACCAGAACACCCCGAGCTGGGACCAGATCCGCCGGGCACCCAAGGTCCTGCTGCACGATCACCTCGACGGTGGCCTGCGTCCGGGCACCATCGTCGAACTCGCCCGCGAGACGGGCTACGAGCATCTTCCCGAGACCGATCCGGACAAGCTCGGCGTCTGGTTCCGCGAGGCCGCCGACTCCGGTTCCCTGGAACGGTACCTGGAGACCTTCTCCCACACCGTCGGAGTGATGCAGACCCGCGAGGCGCTCGTCCGGGTGGCTTCCGAGTGCGCCGAGGACCTCGCCGAGGACGGGGTCGTCTACGCCGAGGTGCGGTACGCGCCCGAGCAGCACCTGGAGGGCGGGCTCAGCCTGGAGGAGGTCGTCGAGGCCGTCAACGAGGGCTTCCGGCAGGGCGAGCGGCGGGCCCGGGAGAACGGCCACCGCATCCGCATCGGCGCGCTGCTCACCGCCATGCGGCACGCGGCCCGCGCCCTGGAGATCGCCGAACTGGCCAACCGCTACCGCGACTTGGGCGTAGTGGGCTTCGACATCGCCGGTGCCGAGGCCGGTTACCCGCCCACCCGGCACCTCGATGCCTTCGAGTTTCTCAAGCGGGAGAACAACCACTTCACCATCCACGCAGGCGAGGCCTTCGGGCTGCCGTCCATCTGGCAGGCACTTCAGTGGTGCGGCGCCGACCGGCTGGGACACGGGGTGCGCATCATCGACGACATCCAGGTCCTGGAGGACGGCTCGGTGAAGCTGGGACGCCTCGCCTCGTACGTGCGCGACAAGCGCATCCCGCTGGAGCTGTGCCCCAGCTCCAACCTCCAGACCGGCGCCGCCGACTCGTATGCCGACCATCCCATCGGGCTGCTGCGGCGGATGCACTTCCGTGCCACGGTGAACACGGACAACAGGCTGATGTCGGGGACGAGCATGAGCCGGGAATTCGACCACCTGGTCGAGGCATTCGGTTACACGCTCGACGACCTCCAGTGGTTCTCGGTCAATGCTATGAAGTCAGCATTCATTCCTTTCGATGAACGACTGGCGATGATCAATGACGTCATCAAGCCCGGCTATGCCGAGTTGAAGTCCGAATGGCTGTTCCAGCAGACCGCCTCCACCAGCGGTTCCGCGCCGTCCGAGGACTGATCGGCCCGTTTTCGAGGCGGCCGGGGAGCAATAATCCGGCCGCTTCGGGATGTTTGCGGAGCCCGCTTTCGCGTGTTTACGGTTTCGGACCGCGTACACCCGTCATCGGATCCAAGGACGCATTCATCATGAAGCAGTCTGCTGCCAAGACCCTCGGCGTCGCCGTTCTCGGTGCCGCCTTCGCCGCCGCGGGCGCGGGCATCGCGAGTGCGGCCCCGGCCGTGCCGGACGTCGCCGGGCTGGACACCGTCACCCAGACCCTGCCGACGGGCAACCTCAGCGCAGTGGTGCCCGGCGCGAGCGAGGCGCTCGGCCAGGGGCAGAGCGCGCTCGGCGGGGCGGTGGCCGCCGCCCAGCCCGCCGCCGGGAAGATCATCTCCGACAGTCCTGCCGCGCCCGCCACCGGGCTGCTCGGCGGACTGCCGATCAAGGGGCTGCCCACCCACGGTCTGCCGGTGAACGGAGTCCCGCTGGGCTGACGCGACTCGCCGCACGACGCCGATGGGCGCCCCGACCCGGGGCGCCCATCGGCGTGTTGGCGTCCGGCGGTGCCGGGGCGCGGCCGTCACCAGGCCGTGCCGGACGCCGCCTTGTCCTCCGACGGGAACAGGATCCACAACGCTATGTAGAGCAGGAACTGCGGGCCCGGGAGCAGACACGACAGCAGGAAGATCACACGCATCGTGGTCGCGGAGGTGCCGAAGCGCCGTGCCAGCGCTGCGCACACTCCGCCGATCATCCGTCCGTGGGTGGGGCGGGCAAGGGCGGTCATCGTTGGCTCCTTCGCGAACCGTAGGCAATGTCGATGTGTTCAACGCTACGGGGACGAAGCGGGCGAAGCGTCACTCTATGGAGCTATCCCGACCCTGGGAATCGTCGGGGTCCGCCCCTGAGCCGGTTCCTCCCGAGGAAGGTCGGACCGCCGCCGGGACTCGGCCCTGCGGCGGAGCCGGAACCGGGCCGCGGGTACGACCAGGAGATGCGCCAGTGCCACCCCGACCGTGTTGAGCAGTACCGCGTCGATGTCCGCCACCTGACCGGGCACCCCTGTCTGCAGCAACTCGATGCCCAGGGAGATCAGGGTGCCCGTGGCGACCGTACGTGTCAGCGAGGCGAGCGGCGAGACGACGAGCCGGCCGCCCGCCATGGGCAGCAGCACGCCGAGCGGCGCGAGCAGGACGAGCCCCTCGCCGATGCGGCGGGCGGCCTCCGGCCAGCCCAGCGCGAGATCGGCTCTGATGCCGGCGAACGGATGCAGATTGGCGGGCCTCACCCAGGGCACGTCCAACGGGCGCAGCGTGATCCAGGCGACGAGCGCGAGGTGTGCGACAAGGAGGACACCCCCTGCCACACGGAAGCGGATCGCGGCACTGCCGCCGTTTGAGCCTTGACGCTGCACGCCCCCCTAGACGCCGGTCCCGGCGGCTCCGGTTCCCCTCCTTTTGAGGCTCGATTCGCCTCCAGGGCGCAAAGCCTGTGTCGAGAGTCCGATCCAGGGCGCAAAAGCCTGTGTCGAGAGTCCGACCGTGCTCAGCCCTTCGGGCCTCCGCGCTCCCGAAAGCTCTCGACTCTGCTCGAGCAGGGAGGTGCCCCCATGGCCTCTCGACACAGGCGCGCCCCTTCGGCTCACCCGCCGGGGCGCCCCTCGGTTCAGCCGCGGGGCCGCGCCGCTTCGGTTCAGCCGCGGGGCCGCGCCGCTTCGGTTCAGCCCCCGGACACCTCGGTCGACGGCGGTTGTGTGCTGCCCGGGCGGGAGCGCACCTCGGTCGTGCACTGGTAGCGGCGCAGCGGTCGGTCGTCCGGGCCGCCGAGCACGACGGTCCCGTCGTCGGCGGCGGTCGCCTCGGAGTCGGCGAACGTGCAGACGATCTGCGCGAGGGCGTACGAGGTCAGGTCCTGCAGGGGCGTGCCCAGCCGGAACGTGTCCTCGGGGTCCCTGCCGCGCGGTCCGCTCACCTTGATGACGTCGGTCACGTCCGTCGTGTATCCGGCCTGCTTCTCCGCGGCCGACGGCTTCGCGGCGAGCTGGTCGAGCAGTCCCTGCGCCACCAGCACCCGGCGCTCCGCCTCGACCGCGCCGTCGGGTATGCGTACCGCACGGTCCACCGTCACCAGCTGCGCGGCGCACAGCAGGAACACCTGGACCGGTATGCCCCGGCCCGCCTGCTGGGGCATGTTCGCGCCCGACAGCGCACAGGGCATCCGGGACGGTGCGGGCCCGAAGTCCGTCGGCACCTGGGTGGAGCGGATGCCGCAGCCGGCCATCAGCGCGGCCAGCAGCGGAACGGCGAGCCAGGGGCGTCCGCCTCGTATCGTCATCGGGCGTTCCCCTCGGAGCCGTTCCCGTTCCGCGTCTCTTCCGCGATCAGCGCCGACGCGTCACGCGGCAGGCGCAGCGTGAACACTGCTCCGCCTCCCGCAGAGTTGGCGGCCGTGATCTCGCCGCCGTGGATGTGCGCGTTCTCCATCGCGATGGACAGACCGAGGCCGCTGCCCTCGGATCGCGGACGCGAGGCACTCGCCTTGTAGAAGCGGTCGAAAACGTGCGGCAGGACGTCCTCGGGGATGCCGGGGCCGTGGTCCCGCACCCCGATCACCAGCTCCTCGCCCTCCTCGCGCACCGAGACTCTTACGGGCGAACCGCCGTGCTTGAGCGCGTTGCCGATCAGGTTCGCCAGGATCACGTCGAGGCGGCGCGGGTCGAGGTGGGCCATGATGCCGCGCTCGGCGTCCAGCTCCACGGCGTCCAGCCAGGCACGGGCGTCGATGCATGCGGTGATCTGGTCGGCGATGTCCACGTCGTCCAGGACCAGCCGGGCCGTGCCTGCGTCGAAGCGGGTGACCTCCATCAGATTCTCGACCAGGTCGTTCAGCCGGCGGGTCTCGCTGACCACCAGCCGCACGGCCGGCTCGATCATCGGGTCGATGCCGCCCGTCTCCGCGTCGAGTTCCTCCTCCAGCACCTCGGTGACGGCGGTGATGGCCGTGAGGGGGGTCCGCAGCTCGTGGGACATGTCGGCGACGAAGCGGCGGGAGGCCTCCTCGCGGGCGCTCATGTCCGCGACGGTCTTCTCCAGGGACTCGGCCGCGCGGTTGAACGTCCGTGACAGCTCGGCCAGTTCGTCGGTGCCGGACACGCGCAGCCGGGTGTCCAGCTTGCCCTCGCCCAGGCGCCGGGCGGCGATGCCCAGGCGGTGCACCGGCTTCAGCACGGTCGTGGCGGCGGCCTGCGCGAGCAGTGCAGAGCCGATGAGGGCCAGTCCCGTGGCGATACCGAGGGACCAGGCGAGCGAGTTGAGGTCCTTGGCCTCCGGCTCCAGGGACTTGAGCATGTAGCCGGTCGCGCCGCCGCCGATCACCTTCGCGCCGCCGACCAGGTAGGGGTTGCCGTGCTCGACGATCCGCTGCCAGTACAGGTGGTAGGCGTACTTGTTGGCCGACGAAACCCCCTGCTGCTTGTTCACCGCCTTCTGCAGGGACTTCGGCACGTCCCCCAGCGTGAAGGTGTCCAGGTCCGAGTTGCCGGTCACGGTTGTGCCGTGCTCGTCCTGGGCGACCAGCAGCACGCTGAAGCGCTGGCTGCTGTTCGCCATCTGCCCGGCGGTGTGCTGCAGTTCGTCCTGCGTCGGGTGCAGCGGAAGTGAACTCGCCCGGTTCTGCATCTCCTGCTGGAAGTCGCGCAGCACCGCGTCCTGGGTGCGGGTGAGCACCGCCTCGCGGTTGAGCCAGTACGCGATGCCGGACGCCGAGACGGCGGCGGTCAGCGCGACGAGCCCGAACACCACCACCAGGCGCAGCCTGAGACTCGTGAAACGGAGCCGTGACAGTCCGGTCTTGCGAGCCGCGGCCCAGCCGCGGAGCCCCCCTTGCGGATCGGTCACTGAGGAGCGTCCAGCCGGTATCCGACCCCACGGACCGTACGGATCAGCGTGGGGGACGACGGAACGTCCTCGACCTTCGCGCGCAACCGCTGTACGCACGCGTCGACGAGCCGTGAGTCGCCCAGGTAGTCGTGCTCCCACACCAGCCGCAGCAGCTGCTGCCGGGACAGCGCCTGCCCGGGCCGCCGGCTCAGCTCCAGGAGCAGCCGCAGCTCGGTCGGGGTGAGCTGCAGGTCCTCGCCGTTCTTGGTGACCGTCATCGCCGACCGGTCGATGACGAGGCTGCCGAACGTCGCCGAGTCGCTGGCCTCGCGTTCGCCGCGGCGCAGCACGGCCCGGATCCGGGCGTCGAGCACCCGCCCCTGCACGGGCTTGACGACGTAGTCGTCCGCACCCGACTCCAGTCCGACCACGACGTCGATGTCGTCGCTGCGTGCGGTCAGCAGGATGATCGGCAGCTGGTCGGTGCGGCGGATGCGCCGGCACACCTCGAACCCGTCGATGCCTGGCAGCATCACGTCCAGCACGATCAGATCCGGCCGCTGCTCGCGCAGCAGTTTGAGACCGTCCTCGCCGGTGGCAGCGGTGGCCACACGGTGTCCCTGGCGCGTCAAAGAGAGCTCCAGGGCCGTTCGGATGGCGTCGTCGTCCTCGATCAGCAACAGGGAAGGCACGGGGGTCATTCTGGCCCATGCCATGGCGGTCTTTCGACTGTTGGAGCGCTCCCACACATCTCACCGGTACGAAGAGTCGACCACGGTGCACCTGCGTAGCCGTACGACTCTTCTCTGTGACCAAGCTGTGCTGCGGCTGCGGACGACCCCTGTGACAGGTCTGTGACAGTCGGCGGACACGGCCATGAAGTGGCCCGGGCAGTCTTTTCGACACAAGCAAGGCCGCACAAAAGACCGGGACTCCACGACGGGGGGCGCGAGATGAACACGCTGCAGAGCACCAGCACGAGCGCGGTTGTCACGCGTCTGCACGACGTCACCCGGAACACCGAGAAGTCCGGTGTCGTGAGCGGGCGGGGGTGCGCTCGCGGCACCGGGCGTCAGCACACCGCGTACATGACGGTGGTTGACGCTTTCACGGGGGGAAGCAAGGCGGGGGAAGCTCACGGGGGAGCCGCGTACGGGGAGGCCTCGGGGGAGCGTCGCTCGGCGACGGAGGCGGAGTTCACCGCCTACGTCGAGGAGCGCCGCGCCTCCCTGTACGCAACCGCCTACCACCTGACCGGTGACCGCTTCGAGGCCGAGGACCTGCTGCAGAGCGCACTGTTCTCGACGTACCGGGCGTGGGACCGGATCAGCGACAAGGCCGCGGTGGGGGGCTACCTGCGGCGGACGATGACCAATCTGCACATCAGCGCGTGGCGCCGCCGCAAGCTGAACGAATACCCGACCGAGGAGCTGCCGGAGACCGTCGGCGACACGGACGCGATGCGCGGCACCGAACTGCGCGCCGTCCTGTGGCAGGCGCTCGCCCGGCTGCCGGAACTCCAGCGCACCATGCTGGTCCTGCGCTACTACGAGGGCCGCACGGACCCGGAGATCGCGGAGATCCTCGACATCAGTGTCGGCACGGTGAAGTCCAGCATCTGGCGGTCGCTCCGCCGGCTGCGCGAGGACGAGGTCCTCAGCTTCGGCCGTGACGAGGAGGAGTCCTTCGGGGAGCTCGTCGCCTGAGGGACCGGGGGGACACGGGGGAGCACCACCACGGGGGACAACGGGGGAAACGGGGGAGCGGTACCGGGGGGATCACGGGGGAACAACGGGGTCACGGGGGACCACGGGGGAAGCACCACCACGGGGGAAGCACGGGGGTGCACAAGGGAGCGGGACTGGAGGGCCGGGGGGTCCATCCAGTCCCGTTTCTTGTTGTACGGGGATTGCGTACAGGTATTGCGTACGGAGATTGCGCGTACGGAGATGGCGTACGGTGCCTACGCGGCCGTGGTCACCGATGTCCGCCGGCCCGCGGCCGCTGCCCCCAGCCGCCCCAGCGCCTCGTCCCGGTCGCAGGGGTACGCGCCCAGGGCCGTCTGACGGGCGACGATCGACCGCTCGGCGCGCATCAGCCGCCAGCCGCGGCGCAGCAGGAACGGGACCGACTTGCGGCCCTCCTTCAGGTCGCGTACGAATCGGCGTCGGAACGTGGTGAAGGGCCCGCGCGACAGACACAGCGCGTCGGCAAGGATCCCCAGTTCGCGGCAGCGCTCCACGATCTCCGCGGCGAAGATGCCCTCCGCGATGAACACCGGCGTACGGTCGATGTGCAGCGTCTCCTCGCCCGTCCGCACGCTCTGCGCGATGTCGTACACCGGCACCGTCGTACGGCCCTTGGCGCACAGTTCGGCTATGGCCGCGACCGCGACGTCCGCGTCCCATGACTGCGGGTGGTCCCAGTCGATGTCCGAACTCCCCTCCACCAGCGGCAGGGTCGGGTCGTCGCCCTCCTTGTAGAAGTCGTCGAGCCGCAGCACGGGCAGGCCGGAGCGGGCGGCGACGAGGGACTTGCCGGAGCCGGAGGGTCCACAGAGCAGCACGACGCGGCCGGGGGCCGGGGGATGGAGACTCACGAGACACCAGTCTGACGCATTGCGGCCACCTCGCCGACCCCGCGGGTCGACCTTGGAGCGGACATCACACCTCAACTACCCTGAGTGCTCATTCCCTTACCCGGCGCAATCAGAAGGTGACAGTAGTCATGGCACGACATGCCTCCCCCCGTACTCCCACCGCTCGGCGCGCCCTCGTCCTCCTCGCCACCGCGGGCGCCGCAGTGGGGGCGGGCGCGGCCACGGCGTCGGCGGACACCGCCCCGGCCCTCGACGTGCTGAACACCCGGCCCGCGTCGCTCGGCAAGGTCGACCCCGGGGCGGGGCTGCAGGCGCTGACGGGGAACCTGCGGTACGTCACCGGGACGATCGCGGGCCTCAAGCCCAACCCGCTGGCGGGCACGGGCACCGACCCGCTGGACAACGGTGTCGTCACCCAGCTCGCCGACTTCAAGCCGCTGTCGTCACAGGCGCTGACCCGGCCGGTGGCCGAGGCGAAGTCGTTCGGCGGTGTGCCGGTGCTCGGCGGAGTGCTCAAGGCGGTGCGCTGACCCTCCTGCGGCGGGCGGCCGTATGGCAGAGAGCCGCGCTTCCCCGGGACGGCGGGGATGCGCGGCTCTCCGGTCCGCGGCGGCCTCAGGCCCTCAGTACGAGGAGCCGGACGCGCCCAGCGACCCCGTCGGGTGCCAGACCGTCTTCGTCTCCAGGAAGGCCGTCAGACGCTCGGTGCCCGGCGTCGCGGAGTAATCCACAGGCTGTGGACGAAGAACGCGCTTGAGGTTGTCCGCCGCCGCGATCTCCAGTTCCTTGGCCAGGACCTCGTCGGCACCCGCCAGATCGATCGCGTTGACGTCCTGGTGCGCGGCCAGGGGCGTCGCGATCTCCGCCGTACGGCCGGAGAGGATGTTGACGACACCGCCCGGCAGGTCGGAGGTGGCCAGCACCTCGCCCAGGGACAGGGCGGGGAGCGGGGACTTCTCGCTCGCGATCACGACGGCCGTGTTGCCGGTCGCGATCACCGGGGCGATCACCGAGACCAGGCCGAGGAAGGACGACTCCTGCGGCGCCAGTACGGCGACCACGCCCGTCGGCTCGGGGGTGGAGAGGTTGAAGTAGGGGCCCGCGACCGGGTTGCCGCCGCCGACCACCTGGGCGATCTTGTCGGTCCAGCCCGCGTACCAGACCCAGCGGTCGATCGCCGCGTCGACGACCGCGGCCGCCTTCGCCTTCGACAGGCCCTCGGCGTCGGCGACCTCGCGCACGAACTGGTCGCGCCGGCCCTCCAGCATCTCGGCGATGCGGTAGAGGATCTGGCCGCGGTTGTACGCGGTCGCGCCGGACCAGGCGCCGAACGCCTTGCGGGCCGCGACAACGGCGTCACGGGCGTCCTTGCGCGAGGACTGCGGAGCGTTGGCCAGCCAGCTGCCCTTTGAGTCGGTCACCTCGTACACCCGGCCGCTCTCGGAACGCGGGAACTTCCCGCCCACGTACAGCTTGTAGGTCTTGAAGACGCTGAGCCGCTGCTCGGTCTTCTCGGCCTTCTCGGCCTTCTCGGTCTTCTCGGACTTCTCAGACATCGAGGTATGCCTCCAGGCCGTGGCGGCCGCCCTCGCGGCCGAAGCCCGACTCCTTGTAGCCGCCGAAGGGCGAGGTCGGGTCGAACTTGTTGAACGTGTTGGACCAGACGACGCCGGCGCGCAGCTTGTTCGCGACGGCCAGGATCCGGGAGCCCTTCTCCGTCCAGATGCCGGCGGACAGGCCGTACTGGGTGTTGTTGGCCTTGGCGACGGCCTCTTCGGGCGTGCGGAAGGTCAGGACGGACAGCACCGGGCCGAAGATCTCGTCGCGGGCGATGGTGTGCGCCTGGGTGACGTTCGTGAAGAGCGTCGGGGCGAACCAGTAGCCGGACGCGGGAAGTTCACAGGCGGGCGACCAGCGCTCGGCACCCTCGGCCTCGCCCTGCTCGGCGAGGGCGGTGATCCGGGCCAGCTGCTCGGCGGAGTTGATCGCGCCGATGTCCGTGTTCTTGTCGAGGGGGTCGCCGAGACGGAGGGTGGAGAGCCTCCGCTTCAGGGACTCCAGCAGCTCGTCCTGGATCGACTCCTGAACCAGCAGACGGCTGCCCGCGCAGCAGACCTGGCCCTGGTTGAAGAAGATGCCGTTCACGATGCCCTCGACGGCCTGGTCGATCGGGGCGTCGTCGAAGACGATGTTGGCGCCCTTGCCGCCCAGTTCGAGGGTGAGCTTCTTGCGGGTGCCGGCGACCGTGCGGGCGATCTCCTTGCCGACAGCCGTGGAGCCGGTGAAGGCGACCTTGTTCACATCCGGGTGCGCGACGAGAGCGGCGCCCGTGTCGCCGTATCCGGGAAGGATGTTGACGACGCCCTTGGGAAGGCCGGCCTGACGGCAGATGTCCGCGAAGAACAGGGCGGAGAGGGGCGTGGTCTCGGCGGGCTTGAGCACCACCGTGTTGCCGGTGGCGAGCGCCGGGGCGATCTTCCACGCCAGCATCAGGAGCGGGAAGTTCCAGGGGATGACCTGGCCCGCGACGCCGAGGGGCCGCGGGTTCGCGCCGAACCCGGCGTGGTCGAGCTTGTCGGCCCAGCCCGCGTAGTAGAAGAAGTGCGCGGCGACCAGGGGGAGGTCGGCGTCGCGGGTCTCCTTGATGGGCTTGCCGTTGTCCAGCGTCTCCAGGACCGCCAGCTCACGGCTGCGCTCCTGGATGATGCGGGCGATGCGGAACAGGTACTTGGCGCGCTCGGAGCCGGGCAGCGCCGACCACTTCTCGAACGCCTTGCGGGCGGCCTTCACCGCGCGGTCGACGTCAGCCTCACCGGCCTGGGCGACCTCGGAGAGGACCTCCTCGGTGGACGGGCTGACCGTCTTGAAGACCTTGCCGTCGGCCGCCTCGCTGAACTCGCCGTCGATGAACAGGCCGTACGAAGGGGCGATGTCGACGACGGAGCGGGACTCGGGTGCCGGTGCGTACTCGAATGCGGATGTCTGCATTTTCATGTTCATGGGGTCTCAGTCCACCGTCACGTAGTCGGGGCCGGAGTAGCGGCCGGTGGCCAGCTTCTGACGCTGCATCAGCAGGTCGTTCAGGAGCGAGGAGGCGCCGAAGCGGAACCAGTGGTTGTCCAGCCAGTCCTCGCCGGCGGTCTCGTTGACCAGGACGAGGAACTTGATCGCGTCCTTGCTGGTCCGGATGCCGCCGGCCGGCTTCACACCGACCTGGACGCCGGTCTGCGTCCGGAAGTCGCGCACGGCCTCCAGCATGAGGAGGGTGTTGGCGGGCGTGGCGTTCACCGCGACCTTGCCGGTCGAGGTCTTGATGAAGTCGGCACCGGCGAGCATGCCGAGCCAGGAGGCCCGCCGGATGTTGTCGTACGTCGACAGCTCACCGGTCTCGAAGATGACCTTCAGACGGGCGGACGTCCCGCAGGCCTCCTTCACGGCGATGATCTCGTCGTACACCTTCATGTAGTTGCCCGCGAGGAACGCCCCGCGGTCGATGACCATGTCGATCTCGTCCGCGCCCGCGGCCACGGCCTCGCGCACGTCGGCCAGCTTCACGTCGAGCGCGGCGCGGCCCGCGGGGAAGGCGGTGGCGACGGAGGCGACCTTCACGCCGGATCCCGCGACGGCCTCCTTGGCGACGGCCACCATGTCGGGGTAGACGCAGACGGCCGCGGTCGTGGGGGTCGTACGGTCCGTCGGGTCGGGGTGGACCGCCTTGGCGCCGAGCGCCCGGACCTTGCCCGGGGTGTCCGCGCCTTCCAGCGTCGTCAGGTCGACCATCGAGATGGCGAGGTCGATGGCGTACGCCTTCGCGGTGGTCTTGATGGAACGGGTGCCGAGAGAGGCGGCGCGCGCCTCCAGGCCGACCGCGTCGACGCCGGGCAGCCCGTGGAGGAAGCGGCGCAGCGTGCTGTCGGACGCGGTGACGTCTGAGAGCGAGTGTGCTGGGGCATGGGTGGGCATGGTCACCAGCCGAGCATATCTACGCGCGTAGCAGCTGTACACCCCCAGGAGGGCTCGGGTGCGTCACCGTCGCCGCGCGGGCCACGGTCGCGTACCGGCTACGGGACCGGTCGTCCCCGTCGTGCAGAATCGGGACCATGACGACCCCCGATCACCAGTCGCCCGCGCCGGACCACTCGGGACCCGAGTTCCGGGACCGGGTCTACCGGTCATCCGCCGGCATCGCGTCCGGTGTGATGCTGCTCGCACTCGCGCTCTGGCTCGGCATCGACGCACTGGTCTCGGGTCACGGCCGCGCCCCCTGGCTGGCGCTCGCCGGGCTGATCCTGGTCATCCCGCTGGTGACCGCCTTCACCCTGCGTCCAGCCGTGTACGCGAACGACGAGCGGCTGCGCATCCGCAACCCGTTCCGGGTGATCGTGCTGCCCTGGAGCTCGGTCGCCGCGCTCCGCTCCGGCTACTCGAACGAGGTCGTCACCACCTCCGGCACCAAGTACCAGTTGTGGGCGGTGCCCGTCTCGCTGCGCGCCCGCAAGAGGGCGGCCAGGCAGCAGAGCCGGTCCGCCGCGCAGGCCACCCGCGCGGGCGAGCGAAGCCACACGGACGCGCTCGCGTCCGTCCCGGCCGCCGGGCCCGCCCGCGCCCACACCGACCAGATCATGGACGACCTGCGCGAGCTGGCCGAGACCCACGAGAAGTCCGAGCGCGCCCAGGGCGAGCCGACCGTCCGCTGGGCGTACGAGGTGCTGGGGCCGGCGGCGGCCGGGGCGGTCGTGCTGGCGATCTTGCTGGCGGTGGGCTGAGGGGACTCCGGGCCGCCCGCCTACTCTGGCCGCGGAGGCACGACACCGGCGAAGTAGCGGGCGGCCTCTGCGGTCACTTCCCGGCGTACGGGAGGAAGGCGGACCACGCCGTGGGGGACAGAGTGAGCCGGGGGCCCTGCTGGTTCTTGGAGTCGCGGACGTGGATGATGCGGTGCGCTATCGCGATCTCGACGCAAGAGTCGCCGTCGGGGCCGTCGCTGTAGCTGCTCTTGAACCACGCCAGGTCGGAGGCGTCACCGGCAGTGGACTTGCGGATCATGTTTCTCCCGGCAGTTGCTCGATGAGGGCCAGCGACTCCCCGGGGGGAAGAGCCTGAGCCCGGATGGTGCCATACCGCAGCTCAAGAACCCGCAGCTCCCTCAGGTCCGAAACCGGTCGGCCGTTGAAAGCACCGTCGGAACGACCTACAGCCGTACCGTCCTCGAACTTGAGCAACTCGATCCTGCCGCTCATGCCGGGATGCGGCGAACTGTCCAACGGCATCACTTGAAGCGTGACATTGTGCAGGTGCCCCACCTCCTGCAGACGTTCGAACTGCTGTCGCCGCACCATTGTGCCTCCGACCTTGCGGTGCAGCGTCGCCTCTTCCAGGACGAAACCAAGAGCGGGGGCGGGCGATCGCTCGTAGATGGACTGCCGGGCCATGCGGGCGGCCACTCGCCTCTCCAGGTCCTCGTGTGAATAAGCGGGCTGCCACGATTCCAGCAGGGCTCGCGCGTGCTCAGGCGTCTGCAACAGGCCAGGGATGCTGCTGCACACGTACACCCCGATCTCGACCGCCTTGTCCTCCAGCTTCGCCAGGTCCCGCACCTTCTTGGGATAGCGGACCTTCTTCACGTCCTCCTTCATAGCGGCGAGCAACCCACCCGCCCCCAACACCTCGTCCGCCCTGTCCAGATACTCGGGCCGCGGGATCCGCTTCCCGCCCTCGATCTTGTAGACCATGTCCTCGCCGTACCCGACGGTGACGCCGAAGTCGGCGGCCCGCATCCCCACCGCCTCCCGGCGTAACTTCAGCTGCCGTCCGACGGTCGCGATGACCGCCAGCCCCCACTCGTCGTCGGGATCCACTTCCCAGCCCGGCTCGTCCGCCTCGGTCTTGAGCCGTACCGCCTCGCCGTCGACCGTCATCCCGCGCCCCTCCATCGTGCCGTCGTACCGTCGTGCCGCAACGCCCCGTACCCGTACGCTCCGCTCCGACAAGCCCGGACAGCACCGGACAAGTGCCGGACAGTCACCGTACGTATCAGCGTCGTCACTGTTCACGGTAGGTGCGGAGCGCCACGCTGAGTGACGTGAACCAGAAATCCGCCGAACTCGGCACCGCGATCCGCAACTTCAGCCTGCAGTTGTCCCCCACGCCGCGCGGAGCCCGGCTCGCCCGTCTGCTCGCCGCCGAGCAACTCCGCTCCTGGGGGCTGCCCTTGGACCGGGCGAGCCAGGTCGTGGCCGAGCTGGCCGCCAACGCCATCACGCACGGCCGTGTCCCCGGCCGCGATTTCCGGCTCACCCTCTACGTCGTCGCCGACACCCTCCGGATCGAGGTCACCGACACCCGGGGAGACCGCCTCCCCGAGCGCCGGCGCCCGCCCCTCGACGCCGAGTCCGGCCGAGGGCTGGTCCTCGTCGACGCGCTTGCCGACCGATGGGGCGTGGCCCCGGGGCCGCATCCACGCAAGACGGTCTGGGCCGAGCTGACCGTGCCGCGGTCCGTCGCGAACCGGTGAGTGGTGACTCGGGCGGGCGCGACATAAAACACCAAATGACCAGGGGAAATTACCCAACCCAACCCGACCGGCCATCCCCTCGGAGTCCATCACCCGGACGGGTGAGGTTGGCGAACTCGGCTGGCTTCCGGACCGGTTGGCGGGCATATGTCGCGGCGACCACAGCGGGTAACCGCACACATACGACGGCCCCCGCCGGGACTGGCATCCCAGTGCGAGGGCCTGACCACCTAGGAAGAAGACACCTTCCCGATGGATGCTCAAAACCCTAGCGTGCCCGCGCACGCCCAGACGGCCGTTCCCGGCCGAATCACCCCCACCGGCGTCACGCACGTCAACGTCCGTCACACGGCCCACTACACGGTGATCGGCAACCACCTCGTCCAGCACCGCGAGCTGAGCCTCACCGCGATCGGCCTCGCCGCCCACATCCAGTCGCTGCCCGCGGGCTCCCGCGTCGACATCAAGACGCTCGCCGCCCGCTTCCCGGAAGGCGAGGTCCGGATCGCCGCGGCCCTGCGGGAGCTGGAGGAGCACGGCTACCTCGCTCGCACCCGCGAGCGTCTTCCGAACGGCCGCATCGTCACGCACACGGTGTCGTACAACCAACCGTCCGGCACCACCCCCATCCCGGACGGTCCCTCGCCCGCACTCCTCGACGAGGATGGAGAGGGCGGCTCAGAGCCCCCGCTCGCCACACAGCAACAGCCCCCGGTTCCGGCCGAACCCAAGCCCCCGCTCGCCAACCTTCCTCAGCACCGCACCGCGAGCGCCCTCCTCGCCTCGCTCCGCCACGACGATCCCCGTCTCCTGCTTTCCGAACGAGACGTGCGCTGCCTCGCCCCCGCCGTCACGACCTGGCTGGATCGCGGTGCCAGGCCCGAAGCCGTACGCAACGCCCTGACCGCGAACCTCCCCGCAGAGCCACTGCGCCACCCGGCCGCCTTCCTTGCCCACCGCCTGACCACCCACATGCCCCCGCCCACGGCCTCGCCCGGGCCGACGGCACCTCGTCGCCATCCCCTGCAGACCTGTGACGGCTGCGACCGAGCCTTTCGCGCTCCCGTCCCCGGCCGCTGCCGGGACTGCCGATCCGATCTTCTGGAAGTCGCCTGATGGAATCCGCCGCGTTCGTGATCCAACTTCACCGCAGTCTCAGCCGGATACGCTGGCCGGGGCACTCTCTGGAGGACGACATGAGCACTCAGGCCGATCACGGACGCGAGCTGGTCCCCCGTCCCGCACAGACTCCCGACGCCCTGCGCGCGGCCCTGGCTGTCGTCGACCCGACCCGGCTGGAGGAGATGCAGGCGACAAAGGACGAAGCGTTCGCCAAGGCCGTCGAGTGGCAGTCCTGAGCCCGGTGCGCAGCTGGGTCCTGATGTGGGCCCGGGACATCGAGATCGCTCGCCGCCCCGACCTGTCCGCTCGTTACACCCGCGCGAAGGGCGATCTGGAACACGAGGACTCGACCGTTGCGCAGGAAGCACTGCGAGAGCTGAACGCCGTCCTGGACGAAGCCATGAAGGCAGTCAGCGAGTGAGCTGGAAGTGGGAGTACGCCTTCGGCGCGGAGGAAGCCGCCCGCACCGCGCCCGCCGACTTCCTCGGCGAGGTGGAACGAAGGGCGGGCTTCTGAACTGCTGCCGTAAGGGAGCCGCCGTGCCCGCGGCTGCAGGAGCCGCGGGCCGGGTGCTGATCAGATGCCGGCGGCAGCCGACAGGTCCCGCTTGATCGACGTCAGAAGGTCGGCCGCCTCGGCGCGCGCCGCCGGAAGGTCCGCGTGGCCCGCGACCGGGACCACGACCTCCAGGTAGCACTTCAGCTTCGGTTCCGTGCCGCTGGGGCGGACGATCACCCGGGCGCCGTCGAGCGTGTAGCGCAGGCCGTCCGTGGGCGGCAGCCTGTCCGTGCCCTTGGTGAGGTCCTCGGACCTGGTGATGGGCAGGCCCGCGAGGCCGGTCGGGGGCTGCTCGCGCAGGCGGCGCATCGCGTTCGCGATGACCGACAGGTCCTCGACGCGGACCGAGAGCTGGTCGGTGGCGTGCAGGCCGTGCTCGACCGCGAGGTCGTCCAGGAGGTCGAGGAGCGTGCGGTTCTGCTCCTTGAGGCCGGAGGCGAGCTCGGTGACCAGGAGTGCGGCCGTGATGCCGTCCTTGTCGCGTACGCCGTCCGGGTCGACGCAGTAGCCGAGCGCCTCCTCGTAGCCGTAGCGCAGGCCCTCGACGCGGGCGATCCACTTGAAGCCGGTGAGGGTCTCCTCGTACGGGAGGCCCGCCTTCTCGGCGATGCGGCCGAGGAGGGAGGAGGAGACGATCGACTCGGCGAAGGTGCCGCGCGCGCCGCGTCCTACCAGGTGGGCGGCGAGCAGCGCGCCGACCTCGTCGCCTCGCAGCATGCGCCAGTCGCCCCCGTCCTTGACCGCCACGGCACAGCGGTCGGCGTCGGGGTCGTTGGCGACGATGAGGTCGGGGTCCGTCTCGCGGGCCTTGGCGAAGGCCAGGTCCATGGCACCCGGTTCTTCCGGGTTGGGGAAGGCGACGGTCGGGAAGTCCGGGTCCGGTTCGGCCTGCTCGGTGACCAGGACAGGGGCCGGGAAGCCGGCCCGGGCGAAGGCGGCGAGGACGACGTCCTTGCCCACGCCGTGCATCGCGGTGTAGACGGTGCGCGCGGTGCGGGGGGAGTCCGGGGCGAGTACTGCGTCCGTACGGGCGAGGTAGGCGTCGAGGACGCTGTCGTCGAGCGTGTCCCAGCCGCCGTCCGGGCGGGGGATCGCGTCGAGCGAGGTGATCGCGTCGATCTCGGCCGCGATCTCGGCGTCGGCAGGCGGCACGATCTGGGATCCGTCGCCGAGGTAGACCTTGTAGCCGTTGTCGCGCGGCGGGTTGTGGCTCGCGGTGACCTCCACGCCGGCGACCGCGCCGAGGTGCCGTATGGCGAAGGCGAGGACGGGGGTGGGGAGGGGACGCGGAAGGACGGCCGCACGCAGACCCGCGCCCGTCATGACCGCCGCGGTGTCCCGGGCGAAGTCGGCCGACTTGTGGCGGGCGTCGTAGCCGATGACGACGGGGCCGTCGGTCCGGCCCTTCTTCTTCAGGTACGCGGCGAGGCCCGCGGCGGCACGGATGACCACGGCGCGGTTCATACGCATGGGGCCCGCGCCGAGTTCGCCGCGGAGGCCGGCGGTGCCGAACTGGAGGGTGCCGCTGAAGCGTGCGGCGAGCTCGGCGTGGTCCTCGGCATCGATGAGCTTGGCGAGTTCCTCACGGGTGTCCGCGTCGGGGTCCTCGGCCAGCCACGCCTTGGCCCGTGCGATGAGTTCGTCGTGCACGTCGGGTCAACCTCTCGTTGTGTGTTGGTGGGGAGCGTCGCCCGTTCGGTGGGCGGACACCCCCCGCCCCGTTCCCGGCCCGCGCTGGGCGGCTGCGGGCACGGGGGCGTGCGGCGCATCGTCGTTGGCGTACAGTCCAGCACCACTGGGGCCGTCCGGCACTACTTCCATGTCCGGTCGACAGCTTCGGCCCGGGCCGGGCGGGGGCTCGGCCCCAGAGGCGGTCACCCCGGCGGCGGTGCCCTACAGCCGGTGCAGGACCTGGGCCAGCAGGGCCCCCATCCGCGTGGCGCTGTCGCGGCCCGCCTGGAGGACCTCCTCGTGGTTCAGCGGCTCGCCCGTCATACCGGCGGCCAGGTTCGTGACCAGGGAGATGCCCAGGACCTCGGCACCGGCCTCGCGCGCGGCGATCGCCTCCAGGACCGTGGACATGCCGACCAGGTCCGCGCCGATGACGCGGGCCATGCGGATCTCCGCCGGGGTCTCGTAGTGCGGGCCGGTGAACTGCGCGTAGACGCCCTCCTCGAGAGAGGGGTCGATCTCCTTGCACAGGGCGCGCAGGCGCGGGGAGTACAGGTCGGTGAGGTCGACGAAGTTGGCGCCGACGATCGGGGAGGTCGCGGTCAGGTTGATGTGGTCGCTGATCAGGACCGGCTGACCGGGGCGCATGGTCTCGCGCAGACCGCCGCAGCCGTTGGTGAGGACGATCGTCTTGGCGCCGGCGGCGACGGCGGTGCGGACGCCGTGCGCCACCGCGGCGACGCCACGGCCCTCGTAGTAGTGCGTACGGCCCAGGAAGACCAGTGCGCGCTTGTCGCCGATCCTGTACGAGCGGATCTTGCCGCCGTGCCCCTCCACGGCCGGCGGCGGGAAGCCGGGCAGCTCGGTGACCTGGAACTCGGCCTCGGCCTCGCCGAGGGCGTCGACGGCCGGAGCCCAGCCGGAGCCCATCACGAGGGCGACGTCGTGGGTCTCGGCACCGGTCAGCTCGCGCAGGCGCGCGGCGGCGGCGTCGGCGGCGGCGTAGGGGTCGCCCTGGATGTCGTCCGGAAGAAGAGATGCGTTCACGCGCATGAGAGTAGCCGGTCTCGGCCTACGCGCGTAGATGAGGGAGCTCACGGCAATGCGATCGTTGTCTTGTCGTTTCCGACGAAAAACGGGGGGCGATCAGTCCTCGTCCGTGATGACGATGTCCTTGTCGTTGAAGACCTCGACGATGAAGACCAGCAGTCGGCCCAGGCTGATCGTGTACTCCACCAGGATGTTCTGGGTGAGCCGGACCGTGCGGTCGTCGCCCGTGGAGCTTATGGCGCGGGATGCCGGGAGGAAGGGGTCGCGCGCCAGTACGGCGATTCCCTTGTCGAACGCGGCACGCTGCCGGTCGTCGAGCCGGTCGCGTGCCGTGGCGGCCTGCTCGGTGTAGAAGACCTGGTACGTACGCGTGCCGGTCATTGCGCCTCTTCCGTTCATGCGTCCGGTCCCCATGGAGTTTAGGGACCGCGCACCCTCAGCAGGGCCGCTTGCGCAGCTCCATCACGTAATCGTGTGGTGCCCCGGCCGACTCCGCCGCGTCCGCGATCTCGCCCAGGTAGCGCGCGGAGGGGAGGCCGCCCTCGTAACCGTTCAGGACGTAGGTCCAGGCCGGCTCCTCGCCGTCCAGGGTGTGGACGCGGACGCGCATACGGCGGTAGACGTCGAGCCCCACGCTTTCCCAGCGGTCCATGGAGTCCTCGTCCATCGGGGCGATGTCGTACAGCGCGACGAAGACCTGGGAGACCGGGTCCTCGACGAGAGTCGCGAGGGCGCCCTCCCAGCCCATGTGCTCACCCCCGAAGGTCAGCCGCCAGCCATTGAGCCAGCCGGTGGCGCGCAGCGGCGAGTGCGGAGCGCGGCGGGTCATCAGCCGGGCGTCGAGGTTGCCGGCGTACGCGGCATAGAGCGACATGGAGTCGAGGGTACGACAGCACCCCGTCCGTCTCTTCTGTAACAGCTGCACCACCGCCCGGCCCCCGGAGGAGAGCCACCCGAATCGTGCGGGACAATGGGGTACGTGACTCGGATCGTGATCATCGGTGGCGGACCCGGCGGATACGAAGCGGCGCTGGTGGCCGCGCAGCTCGGCGCGGAGGTGACCGTCGTCGACTGCGACGGTCTGGGCGGGGCGTCGGTGCTCACCGACTGCGTGCCGTCGAAGACGCTCATCGCGACGGCCGAGGTGATGACCACCTTCGATTCGTCGTACGAAGAGCTCGGCATCATCGTTGCCGACGACACACCTCCCCTGGAGCAGGCCGCCCGCGTGGTCGGGGTCGACCTCGGGAAGGTCAACCGACGGGTGAAGCGGCTCGCTCTCGCCCAGTCCCACGACATCACCGCGTCCGTCACACGCGCCGGCGCCCGGGTCATGCGCGGCCGCGGCCGGCTGGAGGGCATGCAGGCACTGGACGGGTCGCGCAAGGTCGTCGTACGGGCCGCGGACGGCAGCGAGGAGACCCTCACCGCCGACGCCGTGCTCATCGCCACCGGTGGTCACCCGCGCGAGCTGCCCGACGCCCAGCCCGACGGCGAGCGGATCCTCAACTGGACCCAGGTCTACGACCTCGACGAGCTGCCCGAGGAGCTCATAGTGGTCGGTTCCGGTGTCACCGGTGCCGAGTTCGCCGGCGCCTACCAGGCCCTCGGCTCCAAGGTCACCCTCGTCTCCTCCCGCGACCGCGTGCTGCCCGGCGAGGACCCCGACGCCGCCGCCGTCCTCGAGGACGTCTTCCGCCGCCGCGGCATGAACGTCATGGCCCGCTCCCGCGCCGAGTCGGCCAAGCGGGTCGGCGACAAGGTGGAGGTCACCCTCGCCGACGGCCGCGTCATCACCGGCTCGCACTGCCTCATGGCCGTCGGCGCCATTCCGAACAGCAGCGGGATGGGCCTGGAGGAGGCCGGGGTCAGGCTCCGGGAGTCCGGGCACATCTGGACCGACAAGGTCTCCAGGACCACGGCCCCGGGCGTGTACGCCGCCGGTGACGTCACCGGCGTCTTCGCCCTCGCGTCCGTCGCCGCCATGCAGGGCCGTATCGCCATGTACCACTTCCTGGGCGACGCGGTGGCCCCGCTCAACCTGAAGACCGTCTCCTCGAACGTCTTCACGGACCCCGAGATCGCCACCGTCGGCTACACCCAGGCCGACGTGGACGCGGGCAAGATCGACGCCCGGGTCGTCAAGCTGCCGCTGCTGCGCAACCCGCGCGCCAAGATGCAGGGCATCCGCGACGGCTTCGTGAAGCTCTTCTGCCGTCCGGGCACGGGCATCGTCGTCGGCGGTGTGGTCGTGTCGCCGCGCGCATCGGAACTGATCCACCCCATCTCGATCGCGGTCGACAACAATCTGACGGTCGAACAGATCGCGAACGCCTTCACCGTGTACCCCTCTCTGTCGGGCTCGATCGCCGAGGTGGCACGGCAGTTGCACACCCGGAAGGCCACGGGCGAGGTCTGACGGCCCGCGCCCGGTCAGGGGCGGGTGTACGGCGATCACGGGGAGTCGCCGACGATGCGCACGGCATAGGCGCCGGGAGTAGGCGCCTATACCACTTTCCGCCCTGCCGTGCGAACAACTTCTGTTATTCGGCGCAAACTGCTGAAACCAGACGGTCGTTGGGGTTACTGTCAGTTTCGTGTTCGCTGCAGAACGTCGCCAATTGATCCTCGAAATGGTGCGTGCGAACGGGGCCGTGTCGCTCCGTGAGCTCGCCCGCGTCGTCCAGACCTCCGAAGTGACCGTACGGCGGGACGTGCGCGCACTGGAGGCAGAAGGACTCCTCGACCGCCGGCACGGCGGTGCGGTATTGCCGGGCGGGTTCACGCGGGAGTCCGGCTTTCCGCAGAAGTCACATCTCGCGACCGCCGAGAAGACGGCCATCGCCGACCTCGCCGCGGGTCTCGTCGAAGAGGGCGAGGCCATCGTGGTCGGGGCGGGCACCACCACGCAGGAGCTGGCACGCCGGCTCGCACGGGTGCCCGGGCTGACCGTCGTCACCAACTCCCTGTTGGTGGCTCAGGCGTTGGCCCACGCCAACCGCGTCGAGGTCGTGATGACCGGCGGCACTCTGCGCGGCTCCAACTATGCCCTCGTCGGCAGCGGTGCCGAACAGTCGCTCCAGGGCCTCAGGGTCTCCAGGGCCTTCCTCTCCGGAAGCGGGCTCACCGCCGAGCGGGGGCTGTCCACGTCCAACATGCTGTCGGCGTCCGTCGACCGGGCGTTGGTGCAGGCGGCCGCGGAGGTCGTCGTCCTCGCCGACCACACCAAGCTCGGTACGGACACGATGTTCCAGACCGTGCCGACCGACGTGATCACCCGGCTGGTGACGGACGAGCCGCCCGCGCACGACGACCGCGCGGCCACCGAACTGCAGGCCCTGGCCGATCAGGGCGTGCAGATCGCGGTGGCCGGGGCGGCGGGCGGCGCGGCGGCGGGAGGCGATGCGGCCCCGGCGGGGCGGCAGCCGCGCCGGGACGTGCCCCTCCCGGGTCCACGCCGCAGCCAGGTCCCGGGCGCCGGCCCGCAGTTGCGCAGCGCGACGGTCCTCGGGGAACCGCCCACGGGGGAGCGCGCACGAGTCGCGGACCTGCGTCGCCGCTAGGCCCACCGCACTCGGCGTCGACGGTCGACCGGTGCCCGGCCCCGCGGGCACCAGCCGGTAGTGAGTACCTGGCGGTCGTAGGCACCCGCCGGAAATGGGCATCTGGCGGTCGTAGGCACCCGCCGGAAATGGACACCTGACGGTCGTAGGCGATCCGTGCCCCCTGCCCCGGAACCCGTGTCTCGTGCCCCGCGACAGCGGAGGCCGACCGCTCCTCGGACCGCCCCGCCGCCCCTCTCGAGGCGCCCACGGCCTCTTGTCTGCGCACTTTATCTGCGCACTTCTCCGCGCCCAGCGCCTCGGACCACCGCATGGTCGGCAGCAGAAGAAGCGCCCGGCGGACGACCGACTGCTCCGGTCCGCCAGGCGCTTCTGACTACCTACGTACCTACATACCTACTTAACTATGTACCTACGTACGCGCGCGTCAGTCCTTGATCTCGCAGATCGCGGCGCCGGAGGTGATGGACGCGCCGACCTCCGCGCTGAGGCCCTTGATGGTGCCCGCCTTGTGCGCGTTCAGCGGCTGCTCCATCTTCATGGCTTCCAGGACGACGACCAGGTCGCCCTCCTTGACCTCCTGGCCCTCCTCGACGGCGACCTTGACGATGGTGCCCTGCATCGGGGAGGCGAGGGTGTCGCCGGAGGCGACCGGGCCGGACTTCTTGGCCGCGCGCCGCTTCGGCTTGGCGCCCGCCGCAAGTCCCGTACGGGCCAGCGACATGCCCAGCGACGCGGGCAGCGAGACCTCCAGACGCTTGCCGCCGACCTCGACGACGACCGTCTCGCGGCCCGGCTCCTCCTCGGCCTCCGCCTCGGCGGGGGCCGCGAACGGCTTGATCTCGTTGACGAACTCGGTCTCGATCCAGCGGGTGTGGACCGTGAACGGGTCGGTCGAGCCGGTCAGTTCGGGTGCGAAGGCCGGGTCCTTGACGACCGCGCGGTGGAACGGGACCGCGGTGGCCATGCCCTCGACCTGGAACTCCTCCAGGGCGCGGGCGGCCCGCTGCAGGGCCTCCTTGCGGGTGCGGCCGGTCACGATCAGCTTGGCCAGCAGCGAGTCCCACGCCGGGCCGATGACCGAACCGGACTCCACACCGGCGTCCAGTCGTACGCCCGGGCCGGACGGCGGGGCGAACCGGGTGACCGTGCCGGGGGCCGGGAGGAAGTTGCGGCCGGGGTCCTCGCCGTTGATACGGAACTCGAAGGAGTGGCCGCGCAGTTCGGGGTCGCCGTAGCCGAGTTCCTCGCCGTCGGCGATGCGGAACATCTCGCGGACCAGGTCGATGCCGGCGACTTCCTCGGTGACCGGGTGCTCGACCTGGAGGCGGGTGTTGACCTCCAGGAAGGAGATCGTGCCGTCGTTGCCGACCAGGAACTCGACGGTGCCGGCGCCGACGTATCCGGCTTCCTTGAGGATGGCCTTCGAAGCGGAGTACAGCTCGGCGACCTGTGCCTCGCTCAGGAATGGCGCGGGGGCCTCCTCAACGAGTTTCTGGTGGCGGCGCTGGAGGGAGCAGTCACGGGTGGAGACGACGACCACGTTGCCGTGGGAGTCGGCCAGGCACTGGGTCTCCACGTGGCGGGGCTTGTCGAGGTAGCGCTCGACGAAGCACTCGCCGCGGCCGAAGGCGGCGACCGCCTCCCGGACGGCCGACTCGTACAGCTCGGGGACCTCTTCGAGGGTGCGGGCGACCTTAAGACCGCGACCGCCGCCGCCGAAGGCGGCCTTGATGGCGATCGGCAGGCCGTGCTCCTGGGCGAAGGCGACGACCTCGTCGGCGCCGGAGACCGGGTCGGGGGTGCCGGCGACCAGCGGGGCGCCGGCGCGCTGGGCGATGTGCCGGGCGGCGACCTTGTCACCGAGGTCGCGGATGGCCTGCGGCGGCGGGCCGATCCAGATCAGCCCGGCGTCCAGGACGGCCTGGGCGAAGTGCGCGTTCTCGGAGAGGAAGCCGTAACCGGGGTGGATCGCGTCCGCTCCCGAGTCCTTGGCTGCCTGCAACACCTTGTCGATGTCCAGGTAGCTGGTGGCGGGGGTGTCACCGCCCAGGGCGAACGCCTCGTCCGCCGCGCGGACGTGCAGGGCGTCCCGGTCCGGGTCGGCGTACACGGCCACGCTCGCGATCCCGGCGTCACGACAGGCCCGGGCGACACGGACAGCGATTTCGCCACGGTTGGCGATCAACACCTTGCGCACGATGGCTCCCTCTCCTTGAAACAAGCCGAGTTTAGGGACTGCCGACACGACGTTTCGACCCGTCCCCAGTGGTGAGCTTGCCCACACGGAGCGTGAAACCAGGCTCACTCAACCTGCGAAATCCCTTGTCGCACCGCCGTACATGGGAATCCACCGGAAAACCCTAGCCCTCCGATGTGGTCAAGGTCTCTATGAAGTAGTCCTGCCGCCGGTCGTGTTTCTTTGTGCAGTCCCTACTAATGGCCCAATCAATCTTTGCCGCTGCCAGACCTCTTGTCCGGAGGTTTACCCGTTAGTAGCGTTCGCGATGTCTCGAACGTACTTGAGGTAACACGCAACGCGCTCGAAAGTGGGTGGGGACCCGGTGGTCCGCAGACCGGTGGCATGGATCGTCGCGATCATCCTCCTCGCGGAGGCGTTCGGTATCGCACTGGTGAACTGGTTCCTCGGAGTGGTCGTCGACCGGCAGAACATGTCCCTGGCCGGACTCGACCCGGACGCGATGTCCGTGTCGTCGAAGGCGGGCGGTGTCGTCTTCGGTCTCTACTTCGCGCTGTGCGCGCTCGCCGCCCTGCTGGTCGCCGTGCGCGACCGCTCCCCGTCCGGTATCTGGCGCATCCTCCTGATCAGCGCCGCCGTGGTCCACGGTCTGCTGGGTGCCTTCACGGTCGGCCTGGTCGGCTGGGGCGCGTTCGCGTTCATGATGGTGGTGTTCGGGCTGATCCTGCTCACCCTCATGACGTACGACGACCAGGAGGGCCCGGCCGGCGCGCCGCCCGTGGACGACGGCCCCGAGGGCGGCGACGCGACGGTGAAGCAGGCCCCGCCGGCCCCGTCGGCCCCGGAGAGGGGTGAGACCCCGGAGAACGGCGGCCCCGCACCGGTCACCCCCTGAACGCCTGTCTCACACCGGTCGCCCCCGGCCGGTGTCGCTCAATTCTCCGGCGCCCACAACTCTGTGATACCGACGCCCAGTTCGGCCAGCAGTCGGCGGACGAGCGGCAGGGAGATGCCGATGACGTTGCCGTGGTCGCCGTCGATGCCGTCGATGAAGGGCGCCGAGCGGCCGTCGAGCGTGAACGCCCCGGCCACGTAGAGGGGTTCGCCGGAGGCGACGTACGCGGCGATCTCCTCGTCCGTCGGCTCGCCGAAGCGGACCACGGTGGACGCCGTCCCGGACGCGTACCGGCCGCTGACCGTGTCGTAGACGCAGTGCCCGGTCTGGAGCGTGCCCGCCCGGCCGCGCATCGACTTCCAGCGGGCTGTCGCCTCCTCCGCGTCCGCGGGCTTGCCGAGGGCCTCGCCGTCCAGGTCGAGCACGGAGTCGCAGCCGATCACCAGCGCACCCATGACCTCGGGCTTCGCAGCCACCACGGAGGCCTTCGCCTCGGCCAGGGCGAGCGCGAGCTCGGCGGGGGTGGGGGCGGTGATCGCGTCCTCGTCGACCCCGCTCACCATGACCTCGGGGTCGAGTCCGGCCTGCCGGAGCAGTCCGAGCCGGGCGGGGGACTGGGATGCGAGCACGAGACGGCGACGCGGCTGATCGGTCATGCGCTCAGCGTATCGGCGCCCCTCATCGGATGCCGATGACGATCATCGCCAGCAGCATCGCCAGCGCCATGAGGACCCCCAGCCGCCGCAACATCTCCTGCATGTCGCGGAGTTCTTTCGGCGGCTCGTTCTCGGGGTCGGACCACAGCATGCCTTCGATCGTGCGTCGATGACGTGCGCGGGCGCCTGAGTACGCGTACTCAACTTGGCCGAACGGTTCCGCGGCCCCATTGAGGGCCGAAGCACTCGGTCGGATGTCGAAGAATCCGGTTCTGCGGCGGGGTGGTCGCTCTTGCGGCGGGGATGCCAGTTGATTGTCGGGAATGCTGATGAACCTGCGCAGATGCCGGTCTTCGGCCGGTGTTGCCGGTCAGGCGGCGGAGACGTCGAAGGCCTGGTCAGGTGTCGGAGTAGGGGCAGGTCGGCGGCGAAGAGGCGGTGAGGTCGCGGGGAGTCCGGTCGGGTGTCGAAGAATCCGGTTCTGCGGCGGGGTGGTCGGTCTCGTGGCGGGGATGCCGCTTGATTGTCGTGATTGCTGATAAAACTGCGGGAATGTCGGTCCAGGGGCGGTGTGGCCGGTCGGCGGGCGGGATGTCGAAGTCGCCGTCGAGCGGCGGGGACGTCGGGGGCCTGGTCGGGTGCCGAAGCTGCCGGTCGGTGTCGAGGAGGCCGGTGAGGTCGCGGGGAGTCCGGTCGGGTGTCGAAGAATCCGGTTCTGCGGCGGGGTGGTCGCTCTAGCGGCGGGGATGCCAGTTGATTGTCGGGAATGCTGATGAACCTGCGCAGATGCCGGTCTTCGTCCGGTCTTGCCGGTCAGGCGGCGGAGACGTCGAAGGCCTGGTCAGGTCTCGGAGTAGAGGCAGGTCGGCCGCGAAGAGGCGGTGAGGTCGCGGGGAGTCCGGTCGGGTGTCGAAATTTCCGGTTCTGCGGCGGAGTCGTCGGTCGGGCAACGGAGATGCCGGTTATCTGTCGTGAATGTTGACTGAGCTGCGCAGATGCCGGTCTCCGGGCGGTTTTGCCGGTCCCGCGGCGGAGACGTCGAAGTCGCCGCCGGGCGTCGGAGACGTGGAAGGCCTGGGCGGGTGCAGAAGCAGCCCGGTTGGCGTCGAAGAAGCCGGTCAGGTCGCGGAGAGCCCGGCCAGATGTTGAAGACACCGGTCGTGCAGCGGAATCGTCGGTCCCCCGGCGATCACGCCGGTCCGGTTGATCGTCGCAATTGCCGAGCAAGCGCCGCCGTGAATGCCGGTCAGTGGCGGCGTCGCCGTTCGGGCGGCGGCGGACTCGTCAGTCGGGCTTCCGAGACGTCGAAGTCGCCGGTCGGCGTCGAGGCCGGTCGGGCTTTGGTGGACCCGGCCGGGCGGCGGAGCAGCCGGTCCCGCGTTCAAGGAACCGGTCAGGCCGCGGAGCGGCGCTCCGCGGGGCGAAGGGGCCGGTCCCGGACGGCTCGGGCCGGCCCCGTTCGCTGCGCTGGTGTGCCTAGCCGGGCCAGTACGTGCGGCCCCATGCCGTCGGGCCCGGTTGGGGCAGCCGATGGGCGGCGATGCGGGACGGGTCGGCCCAGGAGTCCCGGGGGCGTGCCGCGCCGGGCGGTATGGAGGCTGCCGCCGCGGCGCGGGCGCGTACCACCGCCAGTGCGGCGGCCAGCTCCTCCGGGGTCGGGTTGCCCCGTACGACCTTGATCGTCACAGCGTCTCCTTACAGGGGGATGTTGCCGTGCTTCTTCGGCGGCAGGGACTCCCGCTTGGTGCGCAACTGGCGCAGGCCGCGGACGACATGGCGGCGGGTGTCGGACGGCATGATCACCGCGTCGATGTAGCCCCGCTCGGCCGCGATGTAGGGGTTGAGGAGGGTGTCCTCGTACTCCTGGATCAGCCGGGCCCGGGTCGCCTCCGCCTCCCCGGCCGCCTCGGCCTCGGCGATGGTGCGGCGGTGCAGGATGTTGACCGCGCCCTGCGCGCCCATGACGGCGATCTGCGCGGTGGGCCAGGCCAGGTTCAGGTCCGCGCCCAGGTGCTTGGAGCCCATGACGTCGTACGCCCCGCCGAACGCCTTCCGCGTGATCACCGTGATCAGCGGGACGGTCGCCTCGGCGTACGCGTAGATCAGCTTGGCGCCGCGCCGGATGATGCCCTCGTGCTCCTGGCCCACGCCGGGGAGGAATCCGGGCACGTCCACGAACGTGATCACCGGGATGTTGAAGGCGTCGCAGGTCCGCACGAACCGCGCGGCCTTCTCGGACGCGTCGATGTCGAGGCAGCCCGCGAACTGCATGGGCTGGTTGGCGACGATCCCGACGGGGTGGCCCTCCACCCGGCCGAACCCGGTGAGGATGTTCGGTGCGAACAGCGGCTGCGTCTCGAAGAACTCGGCGTCGTCCAGGATGTGTTCGATCACCGTATGCATGTCGTACGGCTGGTTCGCGCTGTCCGGCACCAGCACATCCAGCTCGCGGTCCTCGTCGGTGACCGCCAGGTCCGCCTCCTCCGGGAAGACCGGGGGCTCGGACAGGTTGTTGGACGGCAGGTACGACAGCAGCTGCTTGACGTACTCGATGGCGTCCTTCTCGTCCCCGGCCATGTGGTGCGCCACACCCGAGGTGGAGTTGTGGGTGCGCGCGCCGCCCAGCTCCTCGAAGCCGACGTCCTCACCGGTGACGGTCTTGATCACGTCCGGGCCGGTGATGAACATGTGCGAGGTCTGGTCGACCATGACCGTGAAGTCGGTGATCGCGGGCGAGTACACCGCACCGCCCGCGCACGGGCCGACGACCAGGCTGATCTGCGGAATCACTCCGGAGGCGTGGGTGTTGCGGCGGAAGATCTCGCCGTACGCGCCCAGCGACGCGACGCCCTCCTGGATCCGGGCGCCGCCGGAGTCGTTGATGCCGATGACCGGACAGCCCGTCTTCAGCGCGAAGTCCATCACCTTGACGATCTTCTGGCCGTAGACCTCGCCCAGCGCCCCGCCGAAGACCGTGAAGTCCTGCGAGAACACCGCGACCGGGCGGCCGTCGACGGTGCCGTAACCAGTCACGACGCCGTCCCCGTACGGGCGGTTCTTCTCCAGCCCGAAATTGGTGGACCGGTGCCGGGCGAACTCGTCCAGCTCGACGAACGAGCCCTCGTCCAGCAGCAGCTCGATCCGCTCACGGGCCGTCAGCTTGCCTTTGGCGTGCTGCTTCTCGACGGCGCGCTCCGAGCCCGCGTGCGTCGCCTCCTGGACGCGGCGCTGGAGGTCCGCCAGCTTGCCCGCGGTGGTGTGAATGTCGATCTCTTCCGGCTCGGACATCGGGATGCGGCTCCCTGCCTGCTCAGTGGGGACGTGAGGGTGAGGTGCTGGGGGATTGCTCAGAAGTACTAGGTGTCTGCTCAGAAGTAAGTACGGTTACTCATCCGTAGCGTAGTGGCGTGCCTACCGATCAGCAGTGCGGCGTTTACCACACTCCTTTCCTCTTCACAGCGGAGGAGCGAGTTCACAGCGGAGGAGTGAGATCTCCAGAAGTAGCAGCGCGGAGGCTGCAGCCGCGCCTACGATCGCGGCGTCGCGGCGGGACACGCCGGAGGGGTGACACCACGAGAGTGGTCGAGCGCCCGTGAACCTCAGCCCTCGCGGGCTGGAATCCATCCCGGCTGCGGGATGGAGGATGTCAAACCTAGGGTGGCTTGCATGAAGATGCCGCCGGATGAACAAGGTAACCCGCCCAACGGGGGTCGTGAGCCGAGGTCGGACCGCTGGTCCGACCTCGACCGCCCACCCCTGAACGCCGCAGCGCTGCGGCGGGCGCTGGTGCGGGAGGGCGGGCTGTGGACCGGGATCGACCTGGTGCAGCGCACCGGGTCCACCAACACCGACCTGGTCGCCCGCGCGGCGGCCGGGCAGGCCGCCGAGGGCGCCGTCCTGGTCGCCGAGGAGCAGAACGCCGGACGCGGGCGCCTCGACCGCACCTGGACGGCCCCGCCCCGCTCGGGCCTGTTCTTCTCGGTCCTGCTGGAGCCGGCCGAGGTGCCCGTGGCCCGCTGGGGGTGGCTGCCGCTGCTCGCCGGGGTCGCCGTCGCGACCGGGCTCGCACGGGCCGCGGGCGTCGACACGGCACTCAAGTGGCCCAACGACCTCCTGGTCACCGTGGGCGGCGAGGAGCGCAAGGCCGGCGGGATCCTCGCCGAGCGTGCGGGCCCGGCCGGACAGGACACGGTCGTGATCGGGATCGGCATCAACGTCACCCTCCGTGAGGACGAGCTGCCGGTGCCCACGGCGGGCTCCCTGGCCCTCGCGGGCGCCCGCACCACGGACCGCGACACGCTCCTGCGGGCGGTCCTGCGCTCGTTGGAGGAGTGGTACGGCCGGTGGCGCACCGCGGGCGGCGACCCGGCGGCGAGCGGCCTCCAGGAGACGTACGCGGCGGGCAGTGCGACCCTGGGCCGCCTCGTACGCGCCGAACTGCCCGGAGACCGGTCCATCACAGGGGAGGCGGTGGCGGTCGACGGCGACGGCCGGCTGGTACTGGCGACGGAGGACGGGGTGCAGGAGCCGGTGGGCGCGGGCGACATCGTGCATCTGCGACCGGCATAGCCGAAATCGGCCCGTCATGGGGATTCCCCCCTGCTCACCCGGAGCCGGGAGCTCCGATTGACCTGCCGTCGACGGCTCCTGCAGGAGTGAGCTACCGCACACCTGCCGTAGAGTTGACCGCGGTCGATACCTGACCGCGGCAGATCGGAAGGGCAGCACGCGTGACCGTCGACGACACGGGCTCGGGCACGGGCGTACATCCCGCCCCCGACGGTGAGCCGGGGCGGGACGCACACCAAGAGCCCGAGGAGAACCCCCTCGCGCTCCGCCTGGAGCAGCTGATCCTGGGGGCGGAGCGCCGCTACACCCCCTTCCAGGCGGCCCGTAGCGCGGGCGTCTCCATGGAACTGGCGTCCCGATTCTGGCGGGCGATGGGCTTCGCGGACATCGGGCAGGCCAAGGCGCTCACGGAGGCAGACGTCCTGGCCCTGCGCCGACTCGCCGGTCTGGTCGAGGCCGGCCTGCTGAGCGAGGCGATGGCGGTGCAGGTGGCCCGTTCGACCGGGCAGACCACCGCCCGGCTGGCCGAGTGGCAGATCGACTCCTTCCTGGAGGGTCTCACCGAGCCCCCCGAGCCCGGTATGACCCGCACCGAGGTGACCTACCCCCTGGTCGAGCTGCTCCTGCCCGAGCTGGAGGAGTTCATCGTCTATGTCTGGCGGCGCCAGCTCGCCGCGGCGACCGGCCGGGTCGTCCAGGCGGGGGACGACGAGGAGATGGTCGACCGCCGACTCGCCGTCGGCTTCGCGGACCTCGTGGGCTTCACGCGGCTGACGCGCCGCATGGAGGAGGAGGAACTCGGCGAACTCGTCGAGGCGTTCGAGACGACCGCGGCCGACCTGGTGGCCGCGCACGGCGGCCGGCTCATCAAGACGCTCGGCGACGAGGTGCTGTACGCGGCGGACGACGCCGGTACGGCCGCGGAGATCGCGCTCCGCCTCATCGAGACGATGGCGCACGACGAGACCATGCCGGAACTGCGCGTGGGTATCGCCTTCGGCACGGTGACCACCCGGATGGGCGATGTCTTCGGCACGACGGTGAACCTGGCGAGCCGGCTCACCTCGATAGCTCCCCGGGACGCGGTCCTGGTCGACGGCGCCTTCGCGGAGGAGTTGATCCGCTCGGGCGACGCGCCCGCCTCCGAGACGGAGGCCGCCGAGGCCGCGGCCGCCGCGGAGAAGGAGGGCGAGGAGCCGCCCACGTACCGCTTCGCGCTCCAGCCGATGTGGCAGCGCCCGGTGCGCGGCCTCGGTGTGATCGAACCGTGGCTGCTGGCGCGGCGGGACGGGGCGTCGTCGTAGTCCGTGGGCCGCGGCTCCCGTATCTGGGGGCTGCACTCCCGGGCGGGTTCAACCCGGCCGGGGGAAGCTCAGTCCCCCTCAACCGCCGCGCCCCTACAGCCCGTTGACGCACAGTCCGACGAGCGGTACGCACAGACCCGGTGGGTTCGGTGCCGGGGTCGGCGTGTGCGCGGGCTCGGTCGGGGACGTCGTGGGCCGCGGTGCGGTGGGCGCCGCGGCCGCCGGGGGAGCGGGTGTGCGGGAGGCCGTCGGCGTCGACGGCGCTTCCGGGATGCCGGTTGCGGGGTCGGTGACGCGCGGGGCCGACGCGGACGACGGCGCGGACGGAGGCGCGGGCGGGCTCGCGGTGGCCGTCGCGGCCAGGATTCCACTCGCCTCCTTTGCGATGGCGGTCGTGGAGCGGTACGCGGCATGCGTGGACGGCACCGTTGCGACCGTGGCCGCCGTGTCGGTGGGGTCGATCCGGGGCTCGGCCTCCGCGGTCCCGCCTCCCCCCGTCACCGACTCGGGCGCGATGTGCACGAGGCTCAGCGCCCCGGCGGCGAGCGCGAACCCGCCGACGGCGAGGACCATACGCCGACGACGGGGCTTGCGGTGCCGGCCGACCGGCCGCAACCGGAGGGGGCGGGAGGCGCCGTGCACCGTTGTCGTGATCTCGGTGGTGGTCGTTTCGCTCGTCATACCCATCCCTCCCCGATGTGCCCGCGCTCCCCCGATGCGCTCCGGCGGTGCGCAGGTTATGTGCCGATTGGGGGTGGGTGCTGCGGAGACGGACCGAATGTCACCCGAACGGGGACGGGCGGCCTTAAGTGGCCCGCACTCGCGGAAGACTCGCGGCTGCTTTCGCAGGGCCGCTTCGGCTGCGATGATCGGGGCGTCGGTAGTTAACCCGCGTTAACCGGGAGGGTGTCATGGCGGAGCAGGGGGACGAGCGGGACGAGCGGCGGTTCGGCGAGTTCGTGGTCGTACGGCGGCACGGGTACGTCGCGGAGCTGGCGCTCGACCGGCCCAAGGCGATGAACGCGGTGTCCACGGAGATGGCGCGCTCGATCGCCGCGGCGTGCGAGCACCTCGCCGCCGACCGGGACGCGCGGGTGACGGTGCTGACGTCGACGCACGAGCGGGCTTTCTGCGTGGGCGCGGACCTGAAGGAGCGGAACTCCTTCACGGACGCCGACCTCGTGCGCCAGCGGCCGGTCGCGCGCGCCGCGTACACCGGCGTCCTGGAGCTGCCGATGCCGACGATCGCCGCCGTGCACGGATTCGCGCTGGGCGGCGGCTTCGAGCTGGCCCTGTCCTGCGACCTGATCGTGGCGGACCGCACGGCGGTGGTCGGGCTGCCGGAGGTGTCCGTCGGGGTGATCCCCGGAGGCGGCGGTACGCAGCTGCTGCCCCGCCGGGTGGGTGCGGCGCGCGCGGCCGAGCTGATCTTCACGGCGCGGCGCCTGGAGGCGGCCGAGGCGCGGGAGTTGGGTCTGGTCGACGAGCTCGTACCGGAGGGCCGGGACCGGGAGGAGGCGCTCGCCCTCGCGGCCCGTATCGCCGCGAACTCCCCGGTGGGCCTGCGCGCAGCGAAGCGCGCCCTGCGGCTGGGGCACGGGCTCGATCTGCGGGCCGGTCTCGAGGTCGAGGACGCGGCGTGGCGGTCGGTGGCGTTCTCGGGGGACCGTGCGGAGGGAGTGGCGGCCTTCAACGAGAAGCGCAGCCCGCAGTGGCCGGGCGAGTGACCGCGGTGTGTCCGTGCCCCGGTTCGCCGTCGCGCGTGGCCGCGCGCGGCCCGGCATTCCGCGGTGTTCCGCGCTCCTCTGCGGCCCACACCCCTGATCGCCGCACCAATGTCTCATATTGTCCTGATCGTCCCTAGCCTGGAGTGATGGGTGAGGACAGTCGGCTGAGGGCCGTGGTGGCGCTGGCCCAGGGCATGGCAGCGGCGCACAACCCCCGGGAGTCCTGGCGGGCCGCCGCGCTCGGCGCCTGCCGGGCGCTCGCCGGGAACTTCGCCGCGCTCTCGGTGTGGGAGCGCGAGCGCGGTCGGCTGCGGGTCCTCGTCAATGTGGGGGACCGTGCGCCCGACGAGGAGGAGTTCCCGGAGCACGAGGCGTATCCGGTGCATCAGTTCCCGGAGATCACGGAGTTCCTGCACGAACGCTGGGCGGGCGGCGGCGGGCCCAGCGCATGGGTGGAGACCGCGGACGGGTCGGCCACGGGGGAGGCCGGGTACTGCCATCAGCGTGTTGCCGCCCTGCGCCGGCGCGGGCGCGGCTGCTGCGTGGTCGCCCCCGTGGTGCTGCACGGCCGTGCCTGGGGGGAGCTGTACGTCGCCCGCCGGGCCGGCGCCCCCCTCTTCGGCGCGGCCGACGCCGACTTCGCCACCGTCCTCGCCTCGGTCGTCGCCGCCGGTATCGCCCAGACCGAACGTCTGGAGGAGGCCCGCCGGCTCGCCTTCACCGACGCCCTCACCGGCCTCGCCAACCGCCGCGCCGTCGACGTACGCCTCGACGAGGCCGTCGAACGGCACCGCGGCGACGGGGTCGCGGTCTCGCTCGTCGTCTGCGACCTCAACGGGCTCAAACGGGTCAACGACACACAGGGGCACGCCATGGGCGACCGGCTGCTGGAACGCTTCGGGTCGGTCCTCTCGCTGTGCGGTGCCATGCTGCCGGGCGCCCTCGTCGCCCGGCTCGGTGGCGACGAGTTCTGTCTCCTCGCCGTCGGCCCGCCGTCCGACGAGGTCGTCCGGATCGCCGACGAAGTCTGCCGCCGCGCGGCCGAGTTGGAGCTCGGCGACGGTGTCGCCTGCGGGGTCGCCTCGACCCAGGACCCGATCGGTCCGGTGCGCTCGGCCCGCCGTCTGTTCCGGCTCGCGGACGCGGCCCAGTACCGCGCCAAGGCCCTGCGGGCGGCGAAGCCGGTGGTCGCGGGGCGGGAGGGGCCCGACGACCCGGTCCTGCGTCTGGCCGACGCGCCCCCGCCTGCCGCGGGGGAGCGCCGTCGGTTCCGTGGCCGAAGGCTCTGAGCACGGCTTGGCTGCCCTGCCGTGCCGGGGGCTGCGCCCCCGGACCCGCGCTTTCCGCCTGTACGGCCTCGTCCTCAATCCCCGGACGGGCTGATTTTGCTCACCCGGGTAAGGGGCAACCCGGCACCCCACTAGTGACATCATCGAATTCACTGCGTACGCTCCTGAATATGGATATGCACACTGTGGTGGTGGGGACGTCCGGGGTGACCGCGTCCGACGTTCTCGCCGTGGCGCGCGCAGACGCCCGGATCGAGCTCTCCGAGGAGGCCCTGACGGCCCTCGCGGCGGCCCGCGGCATCGTGGACGCGCTGGCGGCGAAGCCGGATCCCGTCTACGGGGTCAGCACCGGGTTCGGCGCGCTGGCGACCCGGCACATCAGCCAGGAGCTTCGCACCCAGCTGCAGCGCAACATCGTCCGTTCGCACGCGGCCGGAATGGGCCCGCGGGTCGAGCGGGAGGTCGTCCGCGCCCTGATGTTCCTGCGGTTGAAGACCGTCTGCTCGGGGCACACCGGCGTCCGCCCCGAGGTGGCGCAGACCATGGCCGACATCCTCAACGCCGGCATCACCCCGGTCGTGCACGAGTACGGCTCGCTCGGCTGCTCCGGCGACCTCGCGCCGCTGTCCCACTGTGCGCTGACGCTCATGGGCGAAGGCGAGGCCGAGGGTCCCGACGGTGTCGTACGACCCGCCGGCGAACTCCTCGCCGAGCACGGCATCGACCCCGTCGAGCTGCGCGAGAAGGAGGGCCTCGCGCTCCTCAACGGCACCGACGGCATGCTCGGCATGCTGATCATGGCCCTCGCGGACCTGGAGAAGCTGTACAAGTCGGCCGACATCACGGCGGCTCTCTCGCTGGAGGCGCTGCTGGGCACGGACAAGGTCCTCGCGCCGGAGCTGCACGCCATCCGCCCGCACCCCGGACAGGGTGCATCGGCCGCCAACATGCTGGCCGTGCTGAAGGGGTCGGGCCTGACGGGCCATCACCAGGACGACGCCCCGCGCGTCCAGGACGCCTACTCGGTGCGGTGCGCCCCGCAGGTCGCGGGCGCCGGACGGGACACGCTGGCGCACGCCCGTCTGGTCGCCGAGCGCGAGCTGGCCTCGGCCGTCGACAACCCGGTGGTCCTGCCCGACGGCCGTGTCGAGTCCAACGGCAACTTCCACGGTGCGCCGGTGGCGTACGTCCTGGACTTCCTGGCGATCGCGGCGGCGGACCTGGCGTCCATCGCGGAGCGCCGCACCGACCGTCTGCTCGACAAGAACCGCTCGCACGGTCTGCCGCCGTTCCTGGCGGACGACGCGGGCGTCGACTCGGGTCTGATGATCGCTCAGTACACGCAGGCGGCGCTGGTGAGCGAGATGAAGCGGCTGGCCGTCCCGGCCTCCGCCGACTCGATCCCGTCCTCCGCGATGCAGGAGGACCATGTCTCGATGGGCTGGTCGGCCGCCCGCAAGCTGCGCACGGCGGTGGACAACCTGACCCGGGTGCTGGCGGTCGAGCTGTACGCGGCGACCCGCGCGATCGAACTGCGCGAGGGCCTGACCCCGGCCCCCGCGAGCCAGGCGGCGATCACGTCCCTGCGCAAGGCGGGCGCAGAGGGACCGGGCCCGGACCGCTTCCTGGCGCCCGACCTGGCCGCCGCGGACGCCTTCGTGCGCGACGGGCAGCTGGTCGCGGCGGTGGAGACGGTCACCGGGGCGCTGCAGTAAGGCGGTCGGGTACGACGTTCGGGGCCCTGTCGTGGGACGGGGCCCCTCAAGGAAACGTCGAGCGATTCAAGAATCCATGCGTTCTCTGCGCACCGAGTACGTCACGAATCCTGCGCCCAGGCAGAGGAAGAGGGTGCCGCCCACTACGTAGGGCGTCGTGTCCACGCTTCCCGTGTCGGCCAGTTGGGTGCCCGTCCCCGCGGAGTCCGTGGTGGCGCTTCCGTCCGTGGACGCCTGTGTGGACGTCGACGTGTGCTGCTCGGGTGCCTCCTGTGTCGCGTTGGCGGACGGGACGAACCACAGGGCCCCGAGCAGGGTCCCCGCGGCGGTGGCGGTCAGCAGCGTCCGGCGTGCGGTGGACGACGATCGACGTGCGGCGGACACGAAATTCCGATCCCCCTGTGGCGCTTGCGAATTGGCCGTGTGGGGCGATGCTAGTGAAAGGCGCGGGTCGTGGGAAAGTCGCGCACCCCTCGGGCCGTACGCTGCCCGCCATGAGTACTCCTGAGACATCACGGTTTGTCCGGCTTCGTGTGGAGCTGGTCGTCGAGGTCGTCGACACCGACGCAGTCACCAAGGGCGCGCTGCGCCACATCGAGGACGACCCGGACATGCCCGACGCCGAGCGGGCCTACACCGCGAGCGCGGTGACGGAAGACACTGCCGAGGCCCTCGCATATCTCGTCGACCCGTCCGACCTGGTCAACGAGGTGCCGGGCGTCGAACTCGCCCAGGCCTCCTGGAGCAGCGAGCTGATCGACTACGACCCCGATTCGCCGGAATGGGCCCTCGACCAGGATGATGAGGCCGATGATGGCGAGGACGACGAGGAGGTCGTACTCGGCTGACGTGCCTTGGGAAAATCGTGACCCCGGGCGGCAACCGGCGCCCGGGGTTCCGTCGTCTCAAGAGGCGTTCCCTGGCGTCCCGCGGGACGCGCAGGCCTCCTGGGCACCCGTCGGACCGACGTGGTGTGCCCCACACATCCATTGGGTGTGGAACCGGGCGAGCCGACCGTAGCGTTGTTTGTTCTTACGGGGGCTCACGGGGTTTTGGGGATGATTCGGCAACGATGGAGAAGCGTGTGCGTGTAATAACGGACAGCAAGCGGCGCAAGGGCCTGATGGCCGCGTCCGCTCTGCTCGGCGGTGTGCTGGTGCTCTCTGCGTGCAGCGGAGGCAGCAAGGCCGGTGGCAGCGGCGGTGGTGACTCCACCTCGCAGGCCAAGGTCGACGAGGCGGCCGCCAAGAAGACCTCCGAGGCACAGATCAAGATCACGCCGGCCGACGGTTCCGACAACGCCTCCATCCACAACGCCGCCAAGGTCACGGTCGCCAAGGGCACGCTCAGCAGCGTCACCATGACCACCGCGTCCGGAACCCCTGTCGCCGGGCAGATATCCGCCGACAAGAAGAGCTGGGCGCCCACCAACCAGCTGGAGCGGGCCACGACCTACAAGGTCGCCGCGACCGCCAAGGACTCCGCCGGTCGCGAAGCCCACGAGAACGCCTCGTTCACGACGGTCGCCCCGGCCCACTCCTTCATAGGCAGCTTCACGCCGGAGGACGGCTCCACCGTCGGCGTCGGCATGCCCGTCTCGATCAACTTCGACAAGGCCATCACCAACAAGGCCGCCGTCCAGAAGGGGATCACCGTCACCTCCAGCAGCGGCCAGGAGGTCGTCGGGCACTGGTTCGGCGCCAACCGGCTCGACTTCCGTCCCGAGCAGTACTGGAAGGAAGGCTCCACCGTCACGCTGAAGCTCAACCTCGACGGCGTCGAGGGCACGAGCGGCGTGTACGGCGTGCAGCAGAAGACGGTCACCTTCAAGATCGGCCGCAACCAGGTCTCGTACGTCGACGCGAAGACCAAGGAGATGAAGGTCACCCAGGACGGCAAGGTCGTCAAGACCATCCCGATCTCCGCCGGCGCGCCCGAGCACACCACGTACCAGGGCCAGATGGTGATCTCGGAGAAGTTCACCCAGACCCGGATGAACGGCGCGACGGTCGGTTTCAAGGACTCCGACGGCAAGGGCGAGTACGACATCAAGGACGTGCCGCACGCCATGCGCCTGACCACGTCCGGCACCTTCATCCACGGCAACTACTGGGGCTCGCCCTCCGTCTTCGGCAGCGTCAACACCAGCCACGGCTGCGTCGGCCTGCAGGACCAGAAGGGCGCGGGCGACCCGAGCATGCCGGCCGCATGGTTCTACAGCCACTCGATCGTCGGTGACGTCGTGGTCGTCTCCAACACCGGCGACAAGACGGTCGCCCCGGACAACGGCCTCAACGGCTGGAACATGGACTGGGCCCAGTGGAAGGCGGGTTCGGCGGTCTGACGCCGAAGGCCCCGCGAGTCCCCACCACTTCACCGAGGCGCCCGCCGCCCCCTCAGGGGGAGGCGGGCGCCTCGGTGTTCTCACAGGTCCGCACAGTCTCAGGGGCCTTCTCAGGGGCCTTCTCACGGCGGGACCGAGGCCCGGCACAGGCTTCTCATCGTTCTTTTATGTCCGGCTTATGGGTTCATCAGGGTGTGTCCCTAGCTTGCGGCCATGTTCTTCACCTACCTGAGGCGCGAACTGCGCCGCCGGAGAAAGGCGGCCCTCGTCGTCGCCTCCGGGCTTGCGCTGGGCATCGCTCTGGTCATCGTGGTCAACTCCGTGTCCTCCGGGATGGGGAAGGCGCAGGACAAGGTTCTGCAGTCGCTGTACGGCCTCGGCACCGACATGACCGTCACCAAGGCGGCCACCCCCACGGCGGACGGCTCCGGTGGGCCGCGCTTCAACTTCGGCGCCCGCAGCAACGACTCCAACGAGACGCAGAGCAGCGACCGCGTCATGGTCCAGGGCTTCCAGACCCTGGCAAGCAGCACGGTCACCAAGGTCGGCTCGCAGAGCGGCGTCTCGGACGCCGTGGGCGGGCTCAGCCTCCGGGTCATCAAGATCAGCGGCCAGTTCACACAGGGCCAGTTCCGGCAGGACCAGAACAACGGCGGGCAGGGCGGTGGCCGGGGCGGTGCCCCCACCGGACAGCCCCAGGGCCGCGTCGAGGGCGGCGGCGCCAACTTCGACGTCAACAACTACTCCGTCTACGGCACCGACGTCACCAAGCCCGCCCTCGGCCCGCTGACCTCCTCGAAGATCACCAGCGGCCGTACCTTCAAGACCTCGGAGACCGACGCCAAGGTCGTCGTCGCGGACTCGGCGTACGCCAAGGAGAAGCAGCTCAAGGCCGGCAGCACCGTCACCATCAAGAGCGTCAAGTTCACGGTCATCGGCATCGCCACGGCCGACAGCGGTGACTCGGCGGCCAACCTCTACATCCCGCTGCAGCAGGCACAGACGCTCGCCGACTCGAAGGACAAGGTCACCACGATCTACGTCAAGACGACCGACTCGCAGCAGATCGACAGCGTCAAGACGGCCATCCAGAAGAACATCTCGGGGACCACGGTCACCACCTCCGCTGACCTCGCCAAGACCGTCTCCGGTTCGCTGTCCACCGCCTCGAGCCTCGCCACCAACGTGGGCAAGTGGCTGTCCATCGTGGTGCTCGTGGCCGCGTTCCTCGTCGCCGGCCTCCTCACGTCCTCCGCCGTCTCCCGCCGGGTCCGTGAATTCGGCACGCTCAAGGCGCTGGGCTGGAAGTCGGGCCGGGTGACCCGCCAGGTGGTCGGTGAGGCCGTCGTCAACGGACTGGTCGGAGGTGCCCTCGGCATCGCGCTCGGCCTGGCGGGCGCGTACGCCATCACCGCGATCAGCCCGACGCTTCAGGCGCAACTCGGAGGCGGTGGAGGCGGAGGCTTCGGCGGCGGGGGCGGTGGCTTCGGTGGCGGTGGCGGTGGCGGGGGCGGTGGCTTCGGTGGCCCCGGCCGAGGTGCCGCGAAGACCCTGGAGGTTGCGCTCACCGCGCCGGTCAGCCTCACCACCATCGCCCTCGCGGTCGCCCTCGCCGTGGCCGGCGGTCTGATCGCCGGTGCCTTCGGCGGCTGGCGCGCCTCCCGGCTGCGCCCGGCAGACGCCCTGCGCCGCGTCGAGTAGCAGCGGCCTGGAACCTCTCGCGCGGTCCGGCCCTCTCGCGCGGTCCGGCCCTCTCGCGCAACCCCGGGGCCTGTCGTGACGGCAGGCCCCACCCCCCTTACGCATCCCAGGAGTTGCACCCATGTACGAACTCAGAGGCGTCACCAAGCGCTACACGCGGGGCAAGGAGACCATCAACGCCCTCGACGGCGTCGACCTCACCATCGGCGACGGTGACCGGCTGGTCATCCAGGGCCCCACCGGCGGCGGCAAGTCCACGCTGCTGCAGATGCTCGGCGGACTGGACAAGCCGACCTCCGGCCAGGTCGAACTCGACGGCACCGACCTCGCCAGGCTCTCCGAGGCCAGGCTCACCAAGGTGCGCAGCGAGAACATCGGCTTCGTCTTCCAGTCCTTCAACCTGATCCCGACGCTCACCGCGCAGGAGAACGTCGAGACCGCCCTCGTCCCGCTCGGCGTGAAGGTGAAGGAGCGGCGGGAACGGGCCGCCGAGGCGCTGAGGTCCGTCGGCCTCGGTGAGCGGCTCGGGCATCTGCCGGGCGAGATGTCGGGCGGTCAGCAGCAGCGTGTCGCGATCGCCCGCGCGCTGGTGAAGCAGCCGAAGGTACTGCTCGCCGACGAACCCACCGGAAACCTCGACGAGTCGATGCGCGACGAGATCATGGACGTACTCGAACGCATGTGGAAGGAGCACGGGCTGACCTTCATCATGGTCACCCACGACTCGTCGATCGCGAAGAAGGCCCCGCGGCTCGCGACCATCCGCAAGGGGAAGATCACCGTCAAGGAGAACGCCGCGTCGTAGATCTCCTCGGCGAAGCCGGGAGCTGACGGGGCGCCTCAACTCGTTATCCACACCTCTATTGAGGTCGTTGATCACCCCCCGGCATACTGACTGGCCCGGGGGGTTGACGTGCATGTGTTCGGGACTGCCCCCGGCCGGGTGTATGGGGATTCACCCGGTACTTCGCCTCCAGGGGGGATCTTGCGCAGACAAGTGAAAAGAGCATGCGCGGCGACCGTTGCCATGGCGGCCGCCGTTGCGTTGGCGGCGGGCATGACCAGCCCGGCATCGGCGAAACCCGAGACCGCGTCGGCCCCGGCCGGCGCCGGTCTCACTGCCAAGCACCGCATCACGCTGATCACCGGTGACCGCGTCGTCGTCGACACCAAGGGCCGTGTCGTCGGCCTGGAGCGCGCCAAGGGCCGCGAAAACGTTCCGGTGCAGGTCCGCAAGGCCCATGGCCACACCTATGTGGTGCCGGTCGACGCGGCCGCCATGATCGCCTCCGGGAAGCTCGACCGGCGGCTGTTCGACGTCACCGAACTCAACTCGGCGCGCATCCGCAAGGACCAGAAGAACGGCCTGAAGGTCATCGTCGGCTACGAGGGCACGGCGAGCGCCGCGAAGACCGACGTCCGCGAGGCGGGCACGATCCGCCAGAGCCTCAAGTCCCTGAACGCGGACGCGGTGCAGACGCCCCAGCGGGACGCGAACGAGCTGTGGAAGGCGGTCACCAACGGCGACGCCCCCGCCTCCGGCATCGCGCACGTCTGGCTCGACGGCGTCCGCAAGGCCAGCCTCGACAAGTCGGTGCCGCAGATCGGTGCCCCCACGGCCTGGGCCGCGGGGTACGACGGCAAGGGTGTCAAGATCGCCGTCCTGGACACCGGCGTCGACGCGAGCCACCCGGACCTCAAGGGCCAGGTGATCGAGGCCAAGAACTTCTCCACCGCCGCCACCGCCGACGACAAGGTCGGGCACGGTACGCACGTGGCGTCCATCGCGGCAGGCACCGGCGCGAAGTCGCACGGCAAGTACAAGGGCGTCGCGCCGGGGGCGAAGATCCTCAGCGGCAAGGTCCTGGACGACGACGGGTACGGCGACGACTCCGGCATCCTCGCGGGCATGGAGTGGGCCGCCCAGCAGGGCGCCGACATCGTCAACCTCAGCCTGGGCGGCACCGACACGCCCGAGATCGACCCGCTCGAGGCGGAGGTGAACAAGCTCTCCGAGCAGAAGGGCATCCTCTTCGCCATCGCCGCGGGCAACGAAGGCGAGGCGGGCGACCGGACCATCGGCTCCCCGGGCAGCGCGGCCGACGCGCTCACCGTCGGGGCCGTCGACGACAACGACAAGCTGGCGTCGTTCTCCAGCCGCGGCCCCGGCCTCGACGGTGCCATCAAGCCCGACGTCACCGCGCCCGGCGTGGACATCACCGCCGCCGCGGCCCCGGGCAGCCTCATCGACAACGAGGTCGGCGAGAAGCCGGCCGGCTACCTGACCATCTCGGGTACGTCGATGGCGACCCCGCATGTCGCGGGCGCCGCCGCCATCCTCAAGCAGGAGCACCCCGACTGGACCTTCGCCGAGCTGAAGTCCGCTCTGACGGGCTCCGCGAAGGGCGGCAAGTACACCCCGTTCCAGCAGGGCGCGGGCCGGATCGCCGTGGACCGGGCGATCAAGCAGACCGTTCTCGCCGACCCGTCGTCGGTGAGCTTCGGCATCGCGCAGTGGCCGCACACCGACGACAAGCCGGTCACCAAGAAGCTGACGTACCGCAATCGCGGCAAGACCGCGGTCACCCTGTCGCTCGCACTGACGGCCACCAACCCCAAGGGCCAGGCGGCGCCGGCCGGCTTCTTCTCGCTCGGCGCGAAGAAGGTCACCGTCCCGGCGGGCGGCACGGCGTCGGTCGACGTCACTGCCGACAGCAAGCTGGGCGGCAGCCTGAACGGCGCGTACTCGGCGTATGTGACGGCGACGGGCGGCGGACAGACCGTGCGGACGGCCGCGGCCGTGGAGCGCGAGGCGGAGTCGTACGACGTCACCCTCAAGTACGTCAACCGTGACGGGCAGACACCTGTCCACCTCACCACCCTGGCGGACATCTCGAACACGGGCGACGGCCGGGAGTACCTCTCCCAGAGCCCCGCGACCACCGTGACCATGCGGGTCCCCAAGGGCACCTATCTGCTCGACTCCATCTCGGTGAAGGACCCGGCCTCCATCGAGGGCGGCGCCGACTGGCTGGTCCAGCCCAAGCTGAGCGTCACCAGGAACACCACAGTCACCCTCGACCTGACCAAGGCCAAGGCAGCCGACATCACGGTGCCGGACGCCACGGCCAAGCCGGTGTCGGCGACGATCACGTACACGGACGATTCGACGGGTACCGGCAACAGCCTCCTCGTGCCGTCCTTCCAGGACCTGCGGGTGGCACACGTCGGCCCCGCGGTGTCCTCCGGGCTCTGGCAGAGCTGGTTCGGACAGTGGAGCAAGGGTGACGCGGCGGAGTACGACGTGTTCACCGGCGCCCACGTCAAGAAGCTCGAAGGCGCGCACGTCCGCCACTACAAGGCGGGCGAACTGGCCACGCTGAAGGTGAACCTCGGCTCCCCGTCGAGCGGTAAGACCGGAGGGGTCGGCGCCTACGCCGAATTGCCGGACGACATGGGCTTCAACAGCCCGATCGAGCAGAAGCTGCGCAGCACGCGCACGCTGTACGTGTCGACCGGGGAGCAGGCCCGGTGGGGGCTCGACCTCTCGCAGTACTCGGGCAAGAAGGACGCGCAGGGCCTCCCGGTCCCCGAGGCGTACTACACGCTGGGCAACCCGGGGACCTTCAAGGCGGGCAAGAGTTACACCAAGACCTTCAACACGGCCGTGTTCGGGCCGCACATCAGCTCCGAGTTCGGCATCTTCCGCGTGGGCAACGAGATCTACGGCTATCTGCCGCTGTTCGCGGACAGCCAGACGCACGCCGGATCCTCCGCCTTCATGTCGGTGAAGACGACGCTGTACCGCAACGGCAGCAAGGTCGGCTCGAACGACGACCCGCTGTTCGGCCTCAAGCCCTTCAAGGTCCCCTCGGGCGAGGCCTCGTACAAGCTGACGACCTCGGTCATCCGCAGCGTGAAGGTCGCCGCCGCCTCCACCCGCATCGACGCGAGCTGGACCTTCACGTCGAAGAAGGTGGACGAGGCCAGGCTGCCCACCTCGTCGGTCCACTTCGGCGCGAGCACCGGTCTGGACAGCCGCGTCGAGGCCGGCAAGAAGGTCACGATCCCCGTCACCGTCGAGGGCTCGGCCGCGGGCCGCAACCTCCAGTCGCTGGCGGTGTGGGTGTCGTACGACTACGGCACGACATGGACCCAGCTGACGGTCAGGAACGGCACGGTCACCTACAAGAACCCGGCGAAGGGCGAGGGTCTCTCGTTCCACGCCAAGATCGCCGACAAGAAGGGCAACAAGTCGACGATCTCGATCTACAACGCGTTCTACGGCAAGTGAGCCGATAGCGGACGGCCCGCCGGAAGTGAAGCTTCCGGCGGGCCGTCCGTGTTTCCGTGAGCCCATGACCGCTCACATCGTCGAGTACGTCAGGTACCGCGTTCCCGAGCAGCGGTCGGCTCAGGCTCAGGGCCGGGGAGCGGTCGTGCCCGCGCGGGTCGCGTCCGTACCCCAGCTCGCCAGCAGCCGCAGCGCCTGAGCCGACGCGGACTCCGGCTCGGCGTGGTACGTCACCAGGGCCAGCTCACCGTCGTCCGGCAACCTGAACGACTCAAACTGCAGTGCGAGATCGCCCACCAGTGGATGCCGCAGCAGCTTCAGCCCGTGGCTCTTCTCCTTGACGTCGTGCGTCGCCCACAGCCGGCGGAACTCCTCGCTCTTCACCGACAGCTCCCCGACCAGCGCCGACAGCCGCGGATCGTCCGGGTGGCATCCCGCCTGGTACCGCAGCTGACACACGATGTCGATCGCCTTCTGCTCCCAGTCGACGAACAGATCGTGGTACTCCGGCCGCAGGAACGCCATACGCGCCCAGTTCCGCTCCTGCTGAGGCAGCTCCGCCCAGTCCCCGAAGACGGCCGCGGCCATGCGGTTCCAGGCCAGGATGTCCGCGTGCCGCCCCACGATGTACGCCGGGACGCCGTCGAAGGAGTCCAGCAACTGCCGCAGCGAGGACCTCACCTGTTGCACCCGCGCCGACGGCTTCTTCTTGTGCGCCTTCGGCTTGGCGAGATGCGTCAGATGCGCGTGCTCGGCCTCGCTCAGCCGCAGCGCACGGGCGATTGCGTCGAGTACCTCCGCGGACACGTTCCGTCCGTTGCCCTGCTCCAGACGCGTGTAGTACGCCACGGACACCCCGGCCAGCTGTGCCAGCTCCTCGCGCCGCAGCCCCGGCACCCGCCGGTGCCGCCCGAACGTCGGCAGGCCCACGTCCTCGGGCTTGAGCCGGGCCCGCCGGGTGCGCAGGAACTCGCTGAGCTCGGCACGCCGGTCCAGGGCCTGACCGGCTCCCTCGGCGGGCGCCTGCACGGAGTCGGGCTGTTCGTCCATACGTCCAGTATTCCTGGTCGTAGGACGGTGAGCCTGACCCCGCCAGTGGTAGGAACGCTGGACGTAGGCAGAGCCGTGGTCTGGGTGAGCCCGGTGCCCTACGGCAGGCTGGATGCCGTGCCCGGCGCAAGACAGCCGGCCACGCGACCCCCTCTAGGAGAACCCCCGGCATGACCACTGTTGCTGCTTACGCCGCACCCGCCGCCAAGGCTCCGCTCGAGCGCACCACGATCGAGCGCCGGGAGGTCGGCGAGTTCGACGTCCTGATCGACATCAAGTTCGCCGGCATCTGCCACTCGGACATCCACCAGGCCCGCGAGGGCTGGGGCGAGGCGATCTTCCCGATGGTTCCGGGCCACGAGATCGCGGGCGTCGTCTCCGCGGTCGGCTCCGGTGTCACCAAGTACCAGGTCGGCGACCGCGTGGGCGTCGGCTGCATGGTTGACTCCTGCCGTGAGTGCGAGAACTGCCAGGCCGGCCTGGAGCAGTACTGCCTCAAGGGCGGCGTGGGCACCTACAACGCCATCGGCAAGGACGGCGAGCCCACCTACGGCGGCTACTCCGAGAAGATCGTCGTCGACGAGAACTTCGTCGTCCGTATCCCGGACGGACTCTCCCTGGACGTCGCCGCCCCGCTGCTGTGCGCCGGCATCACCACGTACTCCCCGCTGCGGCATTGGAACGCCGGCCCCGGCAAGAAGGTCGCGATCGTCGGCCTGGGCGGCCTCGGCCACATGGGCGTCAAGATCGCGCACGCGCTCGGCGCCGAGGTGACCGTGCTCTCGCAGTCCCTGCGCAAGAAGGACGACGGGCTGAAGCTGGGCGCCGACCACTACTACGCCACCAGCGACCCGAAGACCTTCGAGGAGCTGCGCGGCACCTTCGACCTGATCGTTTCGACCGTGTCGGCGCCGATGGACTTCGGCGCGTTGCTGTCGCTGCTGAAGGTGGACGGCGCGCTGGTGAACGTGGGTGCGCCCGAGGAGCCCATCTCGCTCAACCTGTTCTCGGTGATCGGCGGCCGCAAGACCCTCGCCGGCTCCATGATCGGCGGGATCCGTGAGACCCAGGAGATGCTCGACTTCTGTGCGGAGCACGGCATCGGCTCCGAGATCGAACTGATCAGCGCCTCCGAGATCAACGAGGCCTACGAGCGGGTGCTGAACAGCGATGTGCGGTACCGGTTCGTGATCGACACGGCCACCATCTGAGGATCCGGTGACGATGACGCGAGGCGGCCTTGCGGCCGCCTCGCGTTGTGTTTCGGTGACTACGCGCAGCTGATCCCGACATCGGGGACGGCGGGGTGGTACATGAACCACACTCCCAGCACCTGGTAGAGGAACAGCAGGAGCGAGAGCGTGAAGACGAGGGCCGCCGGCCACACGCGCCCGGTCGACCGGCGCAGCGCCCGTGCGGAAAGGACGACGGCGGCGAGGGTGAACAGCGGCCCCGCGTAGGCGGTCGCCCACATCACCCGGCTGATCGGCAGGACCGTGCCGCACCGGGCCGTCTCGGCGGCCCAGTGGTGGTGCTCGGCGACGCCGTAGCCGTAGACACAGAGCGCGCCCAGCCCGAGCAGCAGGGCCGAGGCGAGGGCCGCCGCCCGCGGGTGCCTCGAGGCCGGTGTCACCTGTCTGTCGCTGTCGGCCATGGCCATGTCCCGTCCCCCGATCCCGTAGGTGATCACGGTCCGAGACGCCTGGCGCCCCCGGCAGGGTTCCCCGCCCGGTCTCGGCTGCCTAGCGTGGAAAGTGGTCATGGGCATCCAGAGGACAGGAGGCCGACCGATGTCCGTCGAGCTCAACCACACGATCGTCGCAGCGCATGACAAGGAGACTTCCGCGCGTTTCCTCGCGGATCTGCTGGGCCTGGAGGTGGCACCGCGGTTCGGCCCGTTCACCCCGGTGCAGATCACGAACGGCGTGACTCTGGACTACATGGAGACGTCCGGCGAGATCACACCGCAGCACTACGCGTTTCTGGTCTCCGAGAACGACTTCGACGCGATCTTCGCCCGCATCCGCGCGGCGGGCCTGACGTACTGGGCGGACCCGTACCACCACCGCCCCGGCGAGATCAACCACAACGACGGCGGCCGCGGGGCGTACTTCGACGACCCGAACGGCCACAAGCTGGAGATTCTCACCAGGCCGTACGGGAGCGGTGACGACTGAGAACTCCCGTGACCATCCAACTCCCGTGAACGGCGAACTGCCTTGGTCCGCCGGGTAGTTGTTTCATGGGCGGTGGCGGTGGCGGTGGCGGTGGCGGGGGTCCGGGGCCGCTCGTCACGGCGGGGCCCGCCGCTGCCGCCGAGGACGTTCACCTGGTCGGCGGAGCGATCCCCTGGGAGCGGAACCCGGCCTCCGGGCGGGGTCGCCCGGGGTGACGGCCGTCCGGAGGGTGCCTTCCGATTGCGGCCGCTGCGGGGCCAACTTAGCTTCATGGCGTCGGACTTCTCCCGACAAAGCCTACGTAGACCCCTATGTCGGCTTTCCCATGGCATCGAATGGAGCATTCATGTCGGTCATGACCGGTACCCAACCCCTCCAGCAGTTCGGCCAGCAGATCGGTACTCCCCAGGGGCCGATCGCGCAGGTCGTCCAGCAGACGATCCAGCAGGCCTGTCAGCAGGCGAGCCAGCAGATCGCACAGCGCATGCAGCAGACGCTGCAGCAGCTGCAGCAGGTCCAGCAGCAGCTCCAGCAGCAGGGCCTGGCCCACCAGGCGCACCCGTACGTGGCCGTCGCGCTCCAGCACACGCTGCGTCAGGGCGTAAGGTCCGCTGTGGAGCAGGCCGTGCAGCAGGCGCTGCCGATCACGATCGCGCACCTCGTCCAGCAGAGCCAGCAGGGTCAGCAGTGGGGCGGCGGGTTCGGCCAGCAGTTCGGCCAGCAGTTCCCGCAGTACCAGCAGCAGCCCGGATTCGGCTTCGGCCAGATGGGTCAGCCCTTCGGTATCGGCTGACCCCTGGCGGCGCGCGATGCGGTGTGCCCCGGGAGTCCTCCCGGGCACACCGCATCACCGTGGAAGCGCAAGCCGCCCGTCGCCGGATCAGGCGCACAGTTACGACCAACGACCGACGTAGGCGTGGTGAAGGTGGACGCAATGGTCAAGGAAAGGCCCGGAAACAACCGCGAGAGCGGGACCGAGGGCGCGGGGGCGGGTGGGCCGGGACCCGAGGGCAAGGAGCCGGGGGCACGCAGGAAGGGCGCGCAGTCACCGATCACGGTGCAGCCGCGCCGCGAGCGGTACATGGTCACGCCGCTGCCGCAGCATCTGCTCCCGCCGGGAGTGCCCGAACTGAGCATGGACGCGGTGTGTGACCGGCTGGACCGGATGCCCGAGGTCAGAGTGGTCCGCAGGCTCCAGCCGTCGGAGAAGCTCCAGTCGGCCGGGGTGCGCCCCTCCTGCCCGGACATCGCGGTCGTCGAGGCGGCCGAGGCCCAGGTGCCGGCGATGCGGTCGCTGCACGTGCACATCGAACCGGACCTGCCGCTGTCCGGAACCGGACCCGCCGCCACGCGGACCGCGGGGATCCTGCCGCTCCGCGATCCGGGGCTGGTCGTACCGCTGGAAGAGCCCGTGGAGATCTCGTTGCGTGTCTGCGGCCCGGACGGCGAACCGCTGGCCGGCGCGGGCGTTTTCCTGATCGGGTCGACCTGGCCGAGCCAGGGCGTCACCGGCGCCGACGGAACGGCCACCGTCACCCTGGCGACGGAGACCGCGGAGTCCATTCAGTCCCTGTACGTCCGCCCCGCGGGCGGTTACACGGACCGCTGGATCCGCCGCCCCGATCTGTCGGCGACCCAGGAGAACCTCGTCACCCTCACTCCGCTGGCCAAGGTGTACCCCGAGCTGGAGCGGCGGCAGCAGTACGGCTGGGGCCAGCAGGCCATGCGGCTGGACCGGCTGCCCCCCACGTTCCGCGCCTTCGGGGTCAGGATCGCGGTCATCGGTACGGGCGTCAGCGCCGAGCACCCCGATCTGAAGGAGCGGGTGCGCTCCGGGGTCGACCTCGTGCGCGGCTCGGACGAGGGCTGGGCCCATGACCCGGTGGGCACCGGCACCCATGCGGCGGGCATCATCGCCGGGGCGGACACCGGCAAGGGCGTCATCGGCATCGCGGTCGACGCCGAGATCGAGGTCTGTCAGGTGATGCCGGACGGGCACTTCAGCGATCTGATCGCCGCCCTGGACCACTGCATCGAACGCGAGGTCGACGTCGCCCATATCGGGGTTGCGTCCCCGTACTCGTCGGCGCTGGTCTCGCGCAAGCTCGCCGATGCCAACGCGGCGGGCGTCGCCTGTGTCGCCCCGGCGGGGGACACCGGCGGACCGGTCGCCTTCCCGGGCTCGCTGCCCACCGTGTTCACCGTGGGCGCGCTCGGCGTCTTCGGCTCGTACCCGCAGGACACCTCCCAAGCCACCCATTCAGGGGCGCAGTTGACACCGGAAGGCCTGTTCGCCGCGCCGTTCAGCTGCTACGGCCCCGGGGTCGACGCGGCGGCCCCCGGCGTTGCGGTCCTGTCGTGCGCGCCGCAGGGCGGATACGCGGCCCTCGACGGCACCGGCACGGCCTCGGCCCATGTCGCCGGCCTCGCCGCCCTGGTTCTGGCTCACCATGAGGAGTTCCACGGCCAGCTGCTGCCTCGCGGACCTGGCCGCGTTCAGCACTTGTTCGAGATCATCGCCTCCAGCTGCCGCCAACTGGCCACCCCGGCGACGGTGGAGGCGACGCGCGTCGGACGCGGCCTGCCCGACGCACTCGTCGCCCTGGGCCTGGCCCCCGGAGTACAACTCGCCCCGGCCTTTTCGGTGTTCGCCCCGTCCATGGCCGGTTAGGCCCGTACATGGCCGGGGTTGGGCGCGTACATGGCCGGATTGGGACGGGCCGGTTCGGCCCGTCCATGGCCGGTTGGGCCCAGCCATGGCCGGTTGGGATGATCCACACGCCATACCCGAACAACGGCACCCGCCCCAAGGGGCGGGTGCCGTTCGGATGTGCGTCAGGGCGTGCGCAGCGTGATCCCCGTACCGCCGAGCCCGCAGTAGCCGGCCGGATTCCTGTGCAGGTACTGCTGATGGTGGGCGCGCGCAGGATAGAAGGGGTGTGCGTCGGCCGGCATGATCTCCGTGGTGATCGTGCCGTGCCCGAAGGAGGCGAGGGCCTCCTGGTAGCGGGCGCGGGTGCGCTCGGCCGCCTCGCGCTGCGCGGGGGAGTGGGTGAAGAGGACCGAACGGACATGGGTGCCGACGTCATTGCCCTGCCGGAAGCCCTGTGTGGGGTCGTGCCCCTCCCAGAACACCCTCAGCAGGTCGGGACAGGAGACCTTCGCCGGATCGAACACGACGCGCACGGTCTCCGCGTGCCCGGTGCGCCCCGTCCGCACCTCGTCGTCGACGGGGAACGGCGTGAACCCGCCCTGAAACCCGGTCAGGGTCGTCCACACGCCCGGAACTTCCCAGAACCGCCGCTCGGCTCCCCAGAAGCACCCGAGGGCGAAGTTCATGACCTCGAAACCCTCGGGGTAAGGGCCCTGCAACGCGGTGCCGAGCACCGCATGCGTTTTCGGTACCTCGTACGCAAGCGCCGCCCGCCCCGGCGGAGCCTCCTCCCGCGTGGGCATGCGCACCGCCCGACTCCGCGCGTACAACACGACAGACCCCCTTCGCGAACGGTCATGACACTCCGCCTCATGACCATGCCACCCGGGAGCACCGGCCCGCCACGGGGCGTCACTCAGGTCTTCGTGTCAGCCGCCGCTGGACTGGTCTTTGCTGTGTGCGGCATGCCGGGGGCGGTACTTGGACGAAACCTGGCCGACGAGCTCCCGGAAACATACAAGTGCGGTGATCGGCGGAATTCCGACGATCACCATCGAGAGCAGAGAATGTGATGAGTGGCTGACGCACAGGACGACCGCTGTGGCGGAGGCGACCAGGAGAACACCCCAGGATCGCCGGGCGGTGCGGTGCTGAAACGCCGCCCGCAGGACGGACAGCGCCGCCACGAACCAGGGGCCGTAGACCGTCAGCGGCCACCATTGCGCCAGTGGCGCCGGAAGTACGGTCGAAGCGATGGCGCGCAGCTGATTGTACGAATAAGCGATGGACCAACCGAGCATGGCCACAGCGCACGCGGCGATGGTGGCGACCAGGATCGTGACAGGGGTGACTTTGTGGCCGCTGTCGAGGATGTGGGATCCCGGCCGGGGCCGTCGGCGGTCGCTCCGGTGGCGATGATGCCCGTCCAGCGTGGTCGGAACGGGATCCGCGCTGGTCACGGTGGACAGCATCTGGGCCAGCTCTTCGTCCGGATCCCAGCCGTTCGGCGCGATGTCCGGACCGGGGGCGCTCCAGACGTGATGCGCCTCGAGCGGATCAGCATGGTAGGAATGCTGCCCCAGCGTGTCGTAGTCGGTCCTGAGGGCGAACTGAATGTCGTAGAGGCTTGGCTCGCCTTGCAGCCTGTCCATTCTCTGCTCCTCCGCGGCCCTCGGTCAGGACGTTCCGTCTAGCGCGCGCAGGTAATCACGTTCCATCTCACCGATGGCCTTGAGGAAATCTTCAAGAATGTCCGAACAGCCCTTGACAAGCACGTCGCCCCCTGCCGGCTCGTGCCAGGAGGCGCTGCTTCCGGCCGAGATCTGATCTTCTGGTTCGTTCCAAGTCACGATCACCTAACGAGCGCCACGGCGCGGTGGCTATCCTGCATTCGGGGGAATGATTCCATGAAGAATCGTTCCGGCAGTCAGATGACAGTACGCGTTCGGAGTAATTATGAATATGCGTGCAAACCATCATTCGGTGAATAGCATTTCATGCTGCTCTGAGTAATCGGGCCTGTTCCAGGGCGTTCTCGGAGACGTCGACGCCCTCGGCGCGCAGCTCCGGGTGCGTGGCCAGGGCGCGCAGCAGCCACTCCCCGCCGCCGCAACCAAGGTCGAGTTGGATCAAGCCCGCAGACCCTTGAGCCCGTCGTAGGCGGCCATCACGATCTCCAGTCCCCGGTTGTCGTCTGCGGGTTCGCGCATCTGGTTCGTCACGTACGCCACCGCCATACGGCCGTCGGGATCGATCACGACCAAGGAGCCGCCCCAACCACCCCACCCGAAGGTGTTGCCGAACAGCCCGTAGCCCAGGCCGTAACGGACCGGCATGCCCAGAAGTCGGTCCTCTCCGTGGAACTGCTCCTCCCGTGCCAAGTCACAGCCTGCCTGCGACAGCAGCCGCACCCCACGCACCGCCCCTCCGCAGGCCATCACCGACTGCACGAGGGCGACCGAGTGGGCGTTGCCGAATCCGCTCGCGGCGGGGATCTCCGCACGACGCCAGGCCGCACTGTTCCCGTCACGGACCCGTATGGCGGTGGCGGCGGCGGGGGACGTGCCGCTGCCGGGCGCGCTCGCGGCGTAGTCCTCGTCCCGGGACGACGGCGGGACCGTGAGCGCCACCCGGTGGTCGTGCTCGGCGGGCAGTCCGATGTGGAAGTCGGCACCCAGCGGTGCGGCCACTTCCTCAGCGAAGAACGCGCCCAGGCTCCGGCCGGTGATCCGGCGTACGACCTCGCCCACCAGAAACCCCTGGGTGAGCGAGTGGTATCCGGCCGTGCTTCCCGGTTCCCATTGCGGAGCCTGCGCGGCCAGACGTGCCGTGGCGGACGGCCAGTCGTGGAGTTCCTCGACCGCCCCGTCCCAGTCGGGCAGTCCTGCAGTGTGGGCGAGCAGATGCCGCACCAGCACCTTCTCCTTGCCCGCCCTGGTGAACTCGGGCCAGTACCGGCCGACCGGTGCGGCCAGGTCGAGCTCGCCGCGGTCGGCCAGGGTCAGTGCGCACAGCGCCGTCATCGTCTTGGTGACGGACCACACGTTGGTGATCGTGTCCCGCTGCCACGGGATCGTGCGGTCCGCGTCGGCGAACCCACCCCAGACGTCCACCACCGGCTCGCCGTCCACGAAGACCGCAACCGAGGCGCCCGCGTCTCCGTCGTCCAGCAATCCGGCCAGCGCACTGGGCACTGCGGTGAACAGATCATCGTATGAGCCCTGAATGTAGGCCATGCGGGGTATTAGCGCGCACGGGTCCGCCAGAGGCAACCGAATTTCCCGGTCGGCGCGCCTGTTGGACTCCCCCCGGGAGTGAGGGAGCGGTCACCGTTCGTACCTCTGTGACAGTTCTGACGCTCCATTCGATGTGTGACTTGTGGGGAAGGTGAGAACAGCGATGCCATTGGTGCAGGCGATGCGAATGATGTCGTGTACAAGTGATGGCCTTCACCGCGGCATGACAGAACGTGATGAATTCCTTACGCAATGGCGCTTAACCGCATGCAGGCCATGTGCACCCGTGGAGGTTTCGAGTGCGACCGTTCACCCTCAACTACGCTCTCCCCAAGGGGATTCCGGCCGTGGTGACGCCGTACCACTTCGACGAGTCGCGTCAGTTGAACGTGCTTCCCGACGGCCGCCCGGCCGTCAGTGACCCGGACCTGCTGCTGGCGGTCGGCACGACCACATCCACCGCCGGTTCCCAGACGCACTTCGACGACTGACGACCCGTAACCGAATGACCGTACTGATCCTCACGTCCGAGGAGGACGTGACCGCCGACATGGTGGTGGCCAAGCTGCACGAGATGGGGACACCCGTCATGCGGCTGGACCCCGCCGACCTTCCGGACAAGGTCGTGTTGTCCGCGTACTACGCCCACGGCGACTTCGACGGGCACCTGTCGGTGAACGGACATGTGCTCAGCATGGGAGGCCTGCGCTCCGTATGGGTACGCAGGCCCGGCGAACCGGCGGCGCATGCCGCACACCCCTCGCCGTGGCTGACCGCCGAGACCCGTCAGGCGCTGTTCGGCATGCTCTTCTCCGCCTCGACACGATGGATGAACCATCCGCGCAACGCCGACCGGGCCCGCCTGAAGCCATGGCAGTTGAAGATCGCTCACCGCAGCGGCTTCGCCGTACCACCGACCGTCTTCACCACGGCCCCACGCCTGGCACAGCAGTTCGCCGAGGAGCACCGGGACGTGGTGGTGAAGTCCGCCTCGGGGCCGCCGCCCGGTGACCCCGCGCTGGCCCTGCCCACCACCCTGATCGGACCCGACGCGGACTTCTCCGCCGTCGCGGCCGGCCCCGCGCTGCTGCAGCGTTACATACCCAAGCGCGCCGACATTCGTCTGACCTGTGTCGGCACCCGGATGTTCGCCGCGCGGAAGATTGCCGAGCCCGGCCAGGTCGACGGCCGCTACGGCGACACCGAGCACGCCTGGGAGGCGATCCCGGTACCGGAGCGCATCGGCACGTCGGTGCATGAGTACGTCGCCCTTGCCGGACTGGCGTACGCCGCCTTCGACTTCGCCGAGGACGAGGACGGCATCTGGTGGTTCCTGGAGTGCAATCAGGGCGGCCAGTTCGGCTTCGTCGAACTGGAGACCGGACTGCCGGTCTCGGAAGCGGTCGCCCTGTGGCTGTCCCGGCGAAAGGCGGATCGCCACGTTCGCGAGAGCCCCTGGTGAGGCGGCCACCCGGCCTTTCAGCCGAAGCGTGCGTGCCTGCCGTACTCAGGGATGGGACGAGGAGACAGACAGCTGTTCGGCCGCCACCCTGCTTCCCGTGTCGCCGTTCTTCAGACCCGTGCCCCTCCGTTAGGCTCGCTTCGCCACAGAGTTCCCGATTTTCTCGGAGGGCAGGACGTCGGGGATCAGTCTCGAGCGCCTCGTCAGAACGCTGACGTTCTGGCTGCGTCCCGCCTTCGCGTTGCGGGTCATCAACCGGTTCCAGAAGATCGTGGGCTTCGACCGCTCGATGGCGCTGGCATCCAGCGCTCTGACCGCACTGGTCCCACTCCTGATTCTCAGCAGTGCCGTCCTGGGCAATTTCGTGAGCTACGACGCCGCGGAGCGGATCATCAGGCGCTACGACCTCACCGGACAAGGCGCCGAGGCAGTCAAGTCCCTCTTCTCCCCTGCCGAAGGCACCAGTGCGAGCGTGGGTGTCCTCGGGGCCGTGTTTCTGACGATCTCCATGCTGAGCTTCGCACGAGCCTCCCAGCGGCTGATCGAGCAGACCTGGGAGCTCAAGCCCCTGGGCGTCCGCAACACACGTAACGGCTTGTGGTGGATCCTGTCTCTCGGCGGCTACATGGCGGTCACCGGGTGGCTCCACGCGGTCCTCGGTGGTGGACGGCTACGTCTGGCGGCCACGGTGTGCGAGGTACCGCTGACCGCCGTCTTCCTCGTCTGGAGCGGCCGGCTTCTGTCGGCCAAGCGGGTCACCTGGCGGGGCCTGCTCCCGTTCGGCGTCATCGCGGCCGTGCTGACGGCGGTCTATTCGGTGGGCGCGAGCGTCTACCTGCCGCATCACTTCAACACCTCCGCCTCGCGCTATGGATCGGTCGGTGTCGTCTTCGCAATGATCTCGGCCCTCTTCAGTGCCATGCTCGTCATCGTCGCATCGGCGGCACTGGGGCGGGAGGTACGGGACGAGCTCACCCGGATCCGTCAGGGCCACCGTCCTTCCGACAACGAGGTACGCCGCCAGTGGGATGGCCTCGTAGAACAGACCCGGTCCCGTTGGCGCACCGCACGGGAACACGGCTCACAACACCGGTCCCAGGACTCGGATCGCCCCTAGGGCCTGTCCGGAGTCGTGAGGCCCATGAACGCTGTATCGACGTGGGTGCTCCCCCTTCCCGTCACGGTCGGGCGATTGACGCATTCTGCGCCCCCCGGCAACACCGACGTCAGCCTGCCCACCGTCAGCTTCGACGGCATTCAGCTGCCCAACCACGTCGAAGGCGGCGACACCCTCCGCTACATCAAGTGGCGCATCCGCAAGATCACCAACGAGAGCGGCGCCGTGTCCTCACCGACGACGGCGCCGGACGCCCCACGGACTCCGTCCACCGCGTCAACGGCCAAGAATGGTGGCGCATCGAGACCAACGGCCAGGGCGACCAGATCGCGGTCACCGCAGCCAAGGGCGGCTCGGGCACGCTGACCATCAAGGACGCCCGAGGCCGCGTCACCGAGCGCCGCGAGTACGCCGGCCCGAACCCGACCGGCAGCGACTGCACCCCCTGGGTGCGCGGACTTGCGATCTGCCGGCCCGCCGCCGGTGAGCGACCGACGAAGGCCGGCGCGGCGAGGTCGGAGGACTCGACCTCACTCTGATGTTCCTGCGGAGCAAGCGCGCTCAGGCCCACCGCACCGCCGCGACGGGCAGGGCGGATCGGGGCGTGCCCACCATGCCCCGGCAGCACCCCGGCCGCGGCGCATGACTCCGGTCCGCTGACCTGCCGGCGGGGCCGACGCCGTAGGGCAGGCGCCGGGCTGATCACGCGACGTGGTGGCAGGCGCGCCTGCCGCACCGCCATGTCACAATGCGCTACCACTGTACATGGAGAGTAATCCTGGCTGGCCACGCACTCCGCCGGCCTGATGGAAGCCATGCACATCACCGGTCACCGGATTCCAGGTCGCTCCGGCAGCGCCGTCGTCGCCGCGCGTCCACTCGATCTTCGTCGTGGTTCTCAACGCCGCCCCCGGAAAGATCACGCGCAGTGATGGACATTGCTGCGGGAAGGCAGTTGCGCCGGAGGCTGCCGGCGCAGAGAACCTCGGTCCACTCGATAGCCGTTCCGGTGCTCACAGCGCACCACCGCCTACGACCGGGAAAGCCCAAGTACGTCCAGTACGAGGACTTCTGCCCGGCACGCCGAGAGCACGCACCAGACGCCGCGGGGCCGCCCTTCGGGCGACGACGGGAATGTGACGACAGGCCCTGGACCGGGACGGCCACCATCGGCGCACGCCGACGCGGTATCGGCTCGCGGGCGTTCCTGGGGCAGCAGTCGGGCGGCAGGGTCCAGGTCACCACCGCTGCCGAGGGCGTGAACCGCGTGGGCGAGTGGGGTCACGTCGCGGAGGCCGACCGTCGATCATTCCCGTGCGTGTCCTTGGTGATCGGCAAACCCGTTCAGTCGACTATTGCGTCGGTTGCCACATACTGGTCGGAACAGCGTCGCTTCCAACGTCCGCTCCGGCGGGCCGGTCGGCCGCCCGCAGTGGGCATCCAGTGCCCGCACGAGTCGCCAGGTCGGCCCGCAGAGTGGCCAATTCGGCGATACGGGTGTCGATGACCTGAATCTTCTCCTCGAAGAGCGCGGACAGCGCTTCCGCGGTGTCCGGTGCTTCGCGCAATTTCTCGCCGTTCCGCGCGATCTCCGCCAGGGAGAAACCGAGTGCCTGCGCGGTGCGGATGTACTGCAGCCAGGCCACCGTCTCGGGCGGGAAGTCGCGATACCCGTTGGGCAGACGCCGACCTTCGACAAGGCCGACCTTCTCGTAGAACCGGATCGTGTCTCTGGTCATGCCTGCCTGCGCGGCAAGCTCGCCGATGCGCATGCCCCTCCATCGGATACCGGGCTTGACCTTGGAGCGTACTCCACTGTTTAGCGTGAGGCATCGCTGCCACGAGACCAGCAGGAGCCTCATCGTGAGCCGTCTTCGCATCCCCGCGCACCCCGCCTACCTGCGCGTCGTACGCGCGAGCGCCTGGTACGACCTGGCCGTCACGGCCGGATTCGCAACTCCGTGGACCTATGCCCTGGTGCACGGCGCGCTGTCGTCGTGCGGCAACGCGCTCGGTCTTGGAGCTCTGCCCGAACTCGACCCGTGGCAGGTCCTGTTCGCCAATCTGATGGGCTCGGTGGTGGTTGTCTGGGCCGTTCTGCGCATCGTCAGGCCGCTGCCGGAGCACGGACTGTTCGACGGCATCGCACGTACCCTGTTCGCGACGTGGCAGGCGTACGCACTGGCCCACGGTGTGTCGCGGCTCCTGTGGCTGTTCTTCGGTGCCGAGGTGGCGTTCGGCGTCCTCCAGCTTGTGCCGTGGAGATGGGCCCGAAACGCAAACCTGGCAGTCAACGATGCAGGCCCGACCGACGAACGCCCGCTCGGCACAGCGAGTCGGTGACGTGGGGGCACGCCCACCCGTGCCGTTCACCGGTGGGCGTGTCCGTCTTCCCGTTCCCGCCGGCGGTCGACTGCCGTCCGCTGCGAGGAGACCACCGGCTGCAGCATCGTGCGGGTTGCCGTGCCAGGGCCGCCCTCGTCAGGCGCCTGGGCTCAGTGCACTGATCACTTGGCTTGACCTCGGCACGCGGAGACTGCCGAATCCTCCGGCGAGTGTGTTGGCTAAGCTGCGGGATCCATGATCATGCGGGCGTATGTCGAACGCTCGTGGTGCTTGAGACGGGGGCTGGCTGGTGGAGCCGTTGCGGCCGGAAGATCCGAGTGTGCTCGGGGCGTACCGGATGATCGGGCGGCTCGGGGCAGGTGGCATGGGCCGTGTCTATCTCGCGCGCAGCGGAGGTGGGCGTACCGTCGCGGTGAAGGTCGTACGGGCCGACTTGGCCGAGGACGGGGAATTCCGACGGCGGTTCAGGCAGGAAGTGGAGGTGGCGCGGGCCGTCTCCGGGCCGTATACCGCTCCGGTGGTGGACGCGGACACCGAAGGACAACTTCCCTGGCTGGCCACGGTGTACGTGCTCGGACCATCTCTGGAGGACGTGGTTGCCCAGCATGGGCCGTTGCCGGAGACAAGCGTGTGGGCGCTGGCCGGCGGATTGGCCGAGGCACTGCGCGGCATCCACGGAGCGGGTTTGGTGCACCGGGATCTCAAGCCGTCCAACATCCTCCTGACTGCGGATGGGCCGCGGGTGATTGATTTCGGTATCGCCCGGGCCATCGACGGCGAGCGCCTCACCAGTACCGGAGTCGTGGTGGGTTCTCCCGGTTTCATGTCGCCGGAGCAGGCCATGGGGAAGGCGGTCGGGCCGGAGGGCGACGTCTTCTCTCTCGGCGTCGTCCTCGCGTACTCCGCCTCCGGGCAGATGCCGTTCGGGATGGGCGCTCCGGCATCGCTGCTCTACCAAGTGGTGCACGAGCAGCCCGATTTGAGCAAAGTGCCCGAGGCGTTGCAGGCGCTGGTCGCCGCATGTCTTGCAAAGGATCCGGGCCGGCGCCCGACGCCCGAGCAGATCGCCGAGGGCGTTGCACGCCTCGGGTTCTCGGTCGTAGCGGGTGCCTGGCTGCCGACACAGGTGGCGTCGACGATCGCCCAGCACGCCGCTCGGATCCTCGACCTGGACACGCCGCCGGAGGGCTCGACCCCACCGGCTCGGCAGTCGTATACGCCGACACAGGTCGTCCCTCCGTCGGGCGGCCCGGCGAGCCTCAAGTCCGCTGGAGGAAGTCCTTCGCGACGGCGGTTCCTGGCGGTCGCGGCCACGGTCGGGACGGTGGGCCTTGCGGGTGCCGGAGCCGCCATTGCGATGAGGGATGGCGACAAGCCGGCGCCGAAGCCCACCCCGACGAACAGCGGCACAGCGACTCCACGGCGTACACAATGGCCGGGTGGTGTGGCACCGGCGCTCTGGGCATACACCGCCGGCGACCCGAAGAACTCGCTCGTGGCCGCCTCCGGAAGCACGGTGATCCTGCCGCAGCTCCAGCCGCTCGGCCTTGCCGTGGCCACGGGCCGACGCAAGTGGTCGGGCTCAGGCACCTTCGGTCACACGACGGGTCTGATCCCCATGTTCGTGGACGCGAATGCCTTCGTCGCCCTGGACCAGAAGGGACACGTCATCCGGGTGGACCCGTCCACCGGCAGGCCGACGTGGCAATGGCCCCTGCCTTCGAATCTGGTCGGCATCTCCGCATTCGTTGCTGCCGATGACAAGGCCATCTACGCCTTCGGCTCAGGCAGTCCCACCATCGACGGTCCCGACCCGGGGCCTGGCAAGCGCCGTACGGTGCTGCTGAGCATCGACATCAGTACCAGGCGCGAACGCTGGCGTGTGGTTCCTGACGGAAAGGGCCCGGTCACAGTTGCCTTGGGGACCGTGGCAGGCAGCTATCTCGTCCATACCGACGACGGCACCAACGCATTGAACGTCCGCAATACAGCCGACGGCAGCAAAGCCTGGTCCGTGCCTTTCGGGCGGTCGGGAAACTACATCCTTCCGGCAGTGGACAACGGCACGGTATTCGCCACCGACCAACACGTCGTCGCCTGTGATCTCGCTACGGGAACAAAGAAGTGGACGAAGCTCAGCCACAGCTCAGAGGGATTCTTCAGCGCCCCACGGGTCAAGGGTGGCGTGCTGTACATCGGCGACAGCGACCGTGGCGTACGCGCTCTTGACGCCTCCGATGGACGGCAAATCTGGTCCAGGAGCATCGACGGAGGAGCCAACGGCAACGACCTGGTGGTGACCGACACCGCCGTGTACGTCGCCAGCGGCGATCAAACCAGCGGCATTTACGCACTGGACCGCCGTACGGGGAAAACAGTCTGGAACTTTCGCACCAGCCAGATCTCGACAACCAAAGGCATCTGGGAACTGGCTGATGGAGGCAACTGCATCGTCGCCTGCACCGCGGGGAATGTCTTCGGCCTGCCCCCTGTCTGACCCAGGCGCAACGTACGATGCCCGCGCCCGGCGCTGTTGTTGAAGCGTCGGCCGAGGACATCGCCAGGTTCCGTGAGGTTCTTCCTCTCAGGTACTGGCATACGGCCGGGAGGGTGCTCGTCCATGACACGTCGCAGTCTTACGATTTGTACCTGCGACAAGTCGCCGCCGGCACGGATGCCCCGCCTGGCCGCTTCTTGGGCAGCAGTCGGGTCGCGGAGTCCAGGTCGCCGCTGCTGACGAGCGTGTGGATCTCGTGGGCAGGTGGAGTCACGTCGTTGATGGACACCGTCCACTCGTCCGCCCGCGAATGGCGCCCGTTTGGACAGTGCGGCCCAGTGCCGCGTCGGCTGCTGTCCCCTCTCATCCGATCTTGCCCCGCACCGCTCCCTTACCTGTGCGCAGTACCGCGTCACCGGTACTGCGGGCGCCATTCGAACAGCAGGATGGTCACGTCGTCCCGCAGCTGGTTGCGCTGGTAATCGAGGATGGCGTGGATGAGCAGCCGCAGCACCTCAGCCGGGCGCTGGCCGGCGGCGTTGGAGCGGATGATGAAGTCGGTGAACCGGTCGAGGCCGAACTCCGCACCGTCGGCGGCGCGAGCCTCCACGACACCGTCGGTGTAGAGCAGGACGCAATCGCCCGGTTCGAGCGTCGTCTCGTGGACCTGCCGGGCTGCCGGGGCGAGTGCGCCGGCGAGGCCGATCGGCGGCTGCGGGGGGGTGTCCAGTGCCCCGGCGAGCACCCGCTCGGCGCGGATCAGCAGCGGTGGGGGGTGACCGCAATTGACCCGGCGCAGCACTCCGGCCTCGGCGTCGAGCCGGCACAGCACGCCTGTGCAGAAGTGGTCGGGCAGCCACTGGGCGAGCGCCTGGTCGACGGCGCTGACGACGTCGGCCAGGTCGCCACCGCAGCGGCGGGCGTTGCGCGCCGCCGCCATGGCGACCGACGTGGTCAGGCCGGCGGTCAGATCGTGACCCATGGCGTCGAGGATCATGGTGTGCAGGATGTTCTTGACCACCGAGTGGTCGAAGGCGTCGCCGGCGATGCCGTACGCCGGTTCCAGGACCGCGGTCGAGACGCACCTGCTGCTGCCGATGGTGGGGGGTGGCAGGAAGGCCCGCAGCATCTCGGCGGGCAACCGCATGGTCGCGGTGCGGGTGCGGGCGGCGAGCCAGTCGCTGTAGGCGCGCTTGGAGGTGATCAGCATGGCGAACAGATGGGCCAGCATCCGGGTGCGGCGCATCCGTGTCCCGTCGAGGGTGACGGTACGCACCTCCAGCACGCCCAGCCGCTCCGCACCGTCGACCAGAGGCATCCAGACGATCAGGCCGCCGTCGGCCTCGGCCACGTGCGGGGAGACCGTTCGGTACGCCCAGCCGCCGGACGAGCGGCTCACCGGCAGCGGATCCAACTCCTCATCGAGTGGGATGAGCAGCCGTTGTTGCAGGTCGACGAGGTAGATCAGCGCGGTGCCCAGGCCAAGCGCCGAGGCGCAGCGTTTCACCGGGGCGGGCAGTTCGACCGGCAGGGCCGTCTGCGCCTCGATGATCAGATCTTCCAGTAGATTCTCGTCGACGGCAGTGTCGGGACCGGAGCAGGCGTGCGGTGGGTCCGACACGGGGATCACCCCTTCCCTGCCCGTTTCACACCGATCCCGTCCTCCCTCACGTCAGCCCTTTGCGAGGGAGAGAACGGCGGCCATGGCGGACAGCTGAGCTCGAGCGGGCACACCTGATACGCCGGCTGATACGCCGGCCACGTGATCAGCGGGTCCGCCATCAAGATCACCGCTCAGGTCAGCCCAGCAAGCGGGTCGGTGGGCTTCCGGACAGTCGGGAGCACTACATCGACACCGTCTCTGCGGGCCAAAGGCAGCAGTTGGTCCAGGGTCGTATCGAACCGGTCGGCGAAGTAGCGCATCGGCCGCAGCGGGCGGTCCAGACTGATGAAGAAATCGTCCCAGTGCACCAGGACGACCCGGCGTGCGCCGGTCGCGCCCACGACCTCATCCCAGTACGTGTGCACGAACTCGGGCGACTGTTTGCCGAGAATCCCTACGCCAAGGTAGACCACGTCAGCCTGGTAGTCGGCGAGCATTCCAGGCCGGTGATTCGCACTGGCGTGCAGCAGCACACTGCCCCGCGGGTGGGAAACGTGCACGGAGAAAGCCGTGCCGGTCTTCCAAGCCCGCGTCCGAGCGGGCGGGACCAGTGGTTTGTCGACGGTACCCGGGTAGTGGTCGCCGGGGCTGTGCACGGAGTCCAGGAAGGTCAACTCGAACCGACCGTAGGTGAGCACGTCGCCGCCCCGGACCACCTTCAGTGATGACTCGGGCACACCCACACCGCGTCCAACATTGGCCGTTGACTCCGAACCGACCAGATCAGCACCCGTCTCCAGACACCACACCGGAGCGTCGAGAGCGTGGTCGTAGTGAGTATGCGCGCAGAACACCGCCGCGAGTGAGTGGGCATCCGACCGCTCGATCGCATCCCTGACCAGCGCCCGATCAGGTCTGATCCGGCCCAGCAAGACGCGCAACAACCCGGGCCTGGTGACGAATCCGTCACAGAGCAATGTGGTGTCCCCATCGGAGAGCAACAGCGAAGTGGTTCCCAGGAAGCGCGCGGTCAGACCATCAGGAGTGAGCACCGAACGCTGCATGTACATGTGGTAGGGGCGCAGACTCGGACGACCGAACAGCAATCTCACGGCGCTGTCACCTCCACCCACGCAGCTGGACCAGGACGAGCTGCGGACGTTCGAGGCAGACGTGGCTGGTCTGCGGCTGTACGTCGGGCCACGGCTCCGGGCGCACCGGTGGTGGCTGCGAGCACCACAACCCCACGGGGCCGGCGCTGTCCGTCATCGTTGCCTCCGCAAGGTTCGGTGTGAGGGGGGAGACCGGCAGGTGTCCCGCCCTGTGCCGCGTCCCGCGGCGGGCGACCGCGGGCACGATGCCTCGATCGCCGTCCCGGGCACGCACCGCACCCCTCCGCGGCCGCGGCGTCCGTCCTCAGTGCAGCAGTGTTGCCGGGCTTCCCCCGTTCGCCTCGTACCCCGCCACGGCCAGCGCGCGGAATATCGCGTAGTCCCCAGCCGGGTCGGAGGTCAGAGTCCAGGGGAGCGCGCCCACGTGGCCGTCGACATGGACCAGCTGGGCCATCGCCTCCGCCCAGCGCTCGCTGCGGACCAGGAAGAACACCAGGAGATGGCGGACGTGCGCCAGCATCGGGTCGTCGGGGCGGGCGGACTGCACCGCGAAGAGCGCGCCGTGGATCGCCTTGGTCACGACCTCGCTCTGGTAGAAGCTGCGGACCAGGTTCACCTCGGGGAGGTGCTCGAAGACCGCGAACAGGGGCATCGCGGCCAGGAGCGAGCCCTGCGGGGCGCGGCTCGCGGCGGCTTCCGCGAAGGAGTACGCCAGCTCCCGCGAGCCGTGCCACTTCTCGCACCAGTAGTGCAGCGCCGCGAGGTGCGCCCCCATATGGGCCGGAGCGCGGTCCACGATCGTCAGCCACAGCCGCTCGAACTCCGGCTGAGGGTAGGCGAGTCCGCGGGCCACCGAGAGCTCGATGATGTACGGGATCGGGTCGCCGGGGGCCAGCAGGGCCGCTTCAGCGCAGGCGGCCTTCGCCTCCTCCATGATGATCCGGAAATCGTCCGTCCCCGGTGTGGACGTTCGCCACGCCTGCTGGACGAGGAACTCCGCGTGCACGGCGGCACCGCCCGGGTCCTTGGGGGCCTCGGCCCGCCACACCCGCAGCCACTGACCGCCCGGCGTCTCGCTCACCCCGCCCGGCCGCTGCTGCAGCTCCAGGGAGGCGGCGCCCGCGAAGGCCTGCACACGCTGCCAGCGCGTCTCGCCCTCCTTCTCGGTGCCGACCAGGAGCTGTGCGGCCGCGCGATAGTCCTGCGTGCGCTGCACCACGTCCAGGACGTCCAGGAGATCCTGGTCCGGGCCGGGCATCCGGACGTCGAGTTCCTCCTGGCGCAGGAAGCCGTAGTTCGCCGGGTCCGCGGCGTCCGGGTCGCCCGGCGAGACCAGCTGGATGCCCGCGCGCCTGCGCCTGAGGACGGGCAGCAGGACCATGCTGAACATGGCCAGCGCCATCAGGACCCAAAGAATCTCCATGGCTCAAGCGAACCAGACGGGTCCGACACTTGGCCAACCCGGTCGCCGGGCCTGTGGAAAACCCACCGGGGCACTCCGTTCACCCGGTCCCTTCTCCCCACGTGCCCGCTCACTCCCCCCGCACCCCGGCCTCGCGCGCCGTCAGCCTCGCCGCGGGCGCACTACGCTCGGTGCCCATGAGTGACAGGCACATCAGTCAGCATTTCGAAACCCTCGCGATTCACGCGGGGAACACCGCCGACCCCCTCACGGGTGCGGTCGTCCCGCCGATCTACCAGGTTTCCACCTACAAGCAGGACGGCGTCGGCGGGCTGCGCGGCGGCTACGAATACAGCCGCAGCGCCAACCCCACCAGGACCGCCCTGGAGGAGAACCTCGCAGCCCTCGAGGGCGGCCGCCGTGGCCTCGCGTTCGCGTCCGGACTGGCGGCCGAGGACTGCCTGTTGCGTACGCTGCTCAGCCCCGGCGACCACGTGGTCATCCCGAACGACGCGTACGGCGGTACGTTCCGCCTCTTCGCCAAGGTCGTCTCGCGATGGGGTGTGGAATGGTCGGTCGCCGACACCAGCGATCCGTCCGCCGTACAAGCCGCGATCACCCCGAAGACCAAGGCCGTGTGGGTGGAGACCCCCTCCAACCCGCTGCTCGGCATCACGGACATCGCCGCCATCGCCCAGATCGCCCGTGAGGCGGGCGCCAGGCTCGTCGTCGACAACACGTTCGCGACCCCCTACCTGCAGCAGCCGCTCTCGCTCGGCGCGGACGTCGTCGTGCACTCCCTGACGAAGTACATGGGCGGCCACTCCGACGTGGTGGGCGGTGCGCTGATCGTGAACGACCCGGAGCTCGGCGAGCAGCTGGCCTACCACCAGAACGCGATGGGCGCGGTCGCCGGTCCCTTCGATTCCTGGCTGGTGCTGCGCGGTGCCAAGACGCTTGCCGTCCGCATGGACCGGCACAGCGAGAACGCCACGAGGGTCGCCGACATGCTCACGCGGCACGCGCGCGTGACGCGCGTTCTGTACCCGGGCCTGCCGGAGCACCCTGGTCACGAGGTCGCCGCGAAGCAGATGAAGTCGTTCGGCGGCATGGTCTCCTTCCAGGTCGCGGGCGGCGAGGAGGCGGCCGTCGAGGTCTGCAACCGCGCGAAGGTGTTCACGCTCGGCGAGTCCCTGGGCGGTGTGGAGTCCCTGATCGAGCACCCCGGGCGGATGACGCACGCGTCCGTGGTCGGCTCGGCCCTGGAGGTCCCCGGCGACCTCGTCCGGCTCTCCGTGGGCATTGAGAACCTGGACGACCTTCTGGAGGACCTGCAGCAGGCCCTCGGCTAGCAGCCTGGTCTCACCAGTTGCTGACCGGTGGAGTCGTCGTCGACGGCGGCTCCACCCACGGGCGCGCGATCGACGCCCAGATCACGAACGTGAGGGCGGCGACAAGCAGCACCAGCCACAGCAGGCGGCGGCCTGCCGTCCGGCGGCGCAGGATACGGCTGCCGCGCCGCACCACCTCCGGGTACAGGTCGGGCGGCACCTGGGGCGGCGTCCGCTCCAGCATCCGCCGCACGGCTGCCTCCCGCTCGGGCATGTTCACCGGCCCACTCCGTTCCCGTACGGCTTCTGGAGGCCGCTCCCGTACGGCCCCCTCACGACGGCGCCACCTTCGGGACCGGCACCGCCGGTGCCGCCCCCCGAGGCGGGTGCAGCACCGTAGCCATCGCCCGGGTGCAGATCGCCCGTACCCGCTCTGCGGGCAGACCCAGCAGCGCCGCCGTCTGTTCCTCGGCGACACCCTCGTACAGCCTGAGGACGAGGATCAGCCGCTCCTGGGGCGACAGGTCCGCGAGCACGCTCCCCGAGTCCGGCCGGTGCCGGCCGAGCGCCCCGTACTGGTGCCACGCCCCGCGCGCGAAGCGGGTGGCCAGATGCTGGCGGGCCCGGTCGTAGGGGTCCTCGCCGCGCAGCCGGTCCCAGGAGGCGTACGTTTCGGCGAGGGCCAGCGTCAGCAGGTGCCGCGCGCGCGGGTTGTCGTCGGGGGCCTCCGCGGTGAGCAGTGTGGCGGCATGCAGCAGCCGCCCGGCCGCGCCCGCGACGAACGCCTCGAACTCGCGGGCCCGGCGGGCGCCTTGGGACGCATGCCGTTCTCGCACCGCGCCTCCCGCCTGAGGGCGACCCTGAGGGGAACGGGACCCCGCCGCGTACGGGCGGCGCCGCGCACGCACGACAAGGGGGGTGTGTACGGCAGGCCGGATCGCGTACGACGGGGACCTGGTCTCATATGAGACCGGCCGAACCCCCCGGGTCAAGAGCCGGGGAACGACGGCACGCGCGCGTGCCCACCGTCACGACATGCGACTGCCGACGTGACAACGTGCGACTGTCGACGTGCGACTGCCGGGGTCATGAGTTACGGCGGTCAAGGTCACGACGCACGACGGCCAGGTCACGACGCACGACGGCCAGGTCACGACGCACGACGGCCAGGTCACGACGCACGACGGCCAGGTCACGACGCACGACGGCCAAGTCACGACGCACGACGGCCAAGGTCATGACGTACGGCGGCCAAGGTCATGACGCACGACGCGCCCGCACCTCAGGACGTCGGCTGTGACTCCGCCCCTGGAACCCCCTGCGCGGCCTGCCGTGCGGAGAGGGCGACATTGAACCGCGTGAGCAGCGTGCAGAACGCCTCGCGCTCCTCCGGCGTCCAGTCGTGCGTCAGCTCGGCCATCAACTGCCGCCTGGACGAACGGACTTCCTCCAGGCGGGACTGCCCGCGCGGAGAGAGCTGGAGCACCACCGCGCGCCCGTCCTCCGGGTGAGAGGTGCGCTTGACGAGACCGGTGTCGACCAGCGGGGCGACCTGCCGGGTGACCGTCGACGAGTCGATCCCCATGCTTGCGGCGAGGGCCTTGACGCCCATCGGGCCTTCCTTGTCGAGGCGGTTGAGCAGCAGGTACGCGGCGCGGTCCATGGAGTTGCGCACCTGCCCGACCCCGCCGAGCCGAGTCTGTTCGGCACGGCGCGCGAACACCGCGACCTCGTGCTGCAGCGTGTCCAGAAGACCGGTGTCACCGACGGTCGTCATGTCCATCGACATTTCAGGTGTTGTGGGCATGGCCGGGGGCTCACTTCATGCGTGGGGAGCTGATTGGGGGACAGAGTACGCGGCCGGGGCGCGGGTCGTACCGGCGCTGCGCAAACCCGTCCCGCGCCTTGGTCACACCCGCTGTGGACGGGCGTGAACTGCGAGACTGGTGGTCATGAGCTACAGCACGGCCGACTCCCTGCCGCCGGTGACGCTGGACGACGTACGGGGCGCCCAGAAGATGCTCTCGGGCGTCGCACGTGTCACCGCCATGGAAGGCAGCAGGCATCTGTCCCAGCTGGTCGGTGCGCCGGTGCACTTCAAGTGCGAGAACCTCCAGCGGACCGGCTCGTTCAAGCTGCGCGGCGCGTACGTGCGCATCGCGGGGCTGCTGCCCGAGGAACGCGCCGCGGGCGTCGTCGCCGCGAGCGCGGGCAACCACGCGCAGGGCGTCGCCCTCGCGTCGGCGCTGCTCGGTGTGCACTCCACGGTCTTCATGCCGAAGGGCGCCCCGCTCCCGAAGATCAGCGCGACCCGGGAGTACGGCGCAGACGTACGGCTGTACGGACAGGTGGTGGACGAAACGCTGGCCGCCGCGCAGGAGTACGCGGCCGGGACGGGCGCGGTGTTCATCCACCCCTTCGACCACCCGGACATCATTGCGGGCCAGGGAACGGTCGGTCTCGAGATCCTGGAGCAGTGCCCCGAGGTGGGCACGATCATCGTGGGCGTCGGCGGCGGCGGGCTGATCGCGGGTATCGCGACCGCGGTGAAGGCGCTGCGCCCCGACGTGCGGGTGGTCGGGGTGCAGGCGGAGGGTGCGGCCGCGTATCCGCCCTCGCTGGCGGCCGGGCGTCCGGTGCCGGTCCGGAACCCGGCCACGATGGCCGACGGCATCAAGGTGGGGCGGCCCGGCGACGTGCCGTTCCGCATCGTCCAGGACCTGGTCGACGAGGTCCGTACGGTGTCCGAGGACGCGTTGTCCGCCGCGCTCCTGCTCTGTCTGGAGCGGGCCAAGCTGGTCGTCGAGCCGGCCGGCGCGAGCCCGGTCGCGGCGCTGCTGAGCGATCCGGGCGACTTCGAGGGCCCGGTGGTCGCCGTGCTGTCCGGCGGAAACGTCGACCCGGTGCTGATGCAGCGCATCCTGCGGCACGGCATGGCCGCGCAGGGCCGCTATCTCGCGGTGCGGCTGCGGCTGACCGACCGCCCGGGCGCCCTCGCGACGCTCCTCGGGGTGTTGACCGTGGTCGACGCCAACGTCCTCGACGTGAGTCACGTACGGACCGACCCACGGCTCGGGCTCGCGGAGGCCGAGGTCGAGCTGCACCTGGAGACGAAGGGCCCGGAGCACTGCGCGGAGGTCGGCCAGGCGCTGCGGGAGGCGGGTTACACGGTCATCGACTGAGGTCGGGACCGGGCCCGGGGCCGTTGTCACACCCCCTGTGTAACACCCCTGTGGAAAACTATTGAGAGACGCGATACATCGCGTTATGGTGTGTACAGTTCGCTGCTCTGCATCTGCTCGTCCTGCATCTCGCCCTGTATCTCGTCATCTCGTCACGCCCGCCCGTGCCGCGGGCGTTCGCCGCGGTTTACGAAATCCCGTATGCCGTCGAATGTGCGAAAACTCCTCGAACGAACGAAAACCGGAAACTACCCTCTTTGTCCCATCCCCAATGACGTGGAGACCCATATGCCAGGCGCCATCTACGCCGAAGGCCTGGTGAAGACCTTCGGCGACGTAAGGGCTCTGGACGGCGTCGACCTCGACGTCCCGGAGGGCACCGTGCTCGGCCTCCTCGGGCCCAACGGTGCGGGCAAGACCACCGCGGTGCGCTGCCTGACGACCCTGCTGCGCCCCGACAGCGGCACGGCGGTCGTCGCCGGGATCGACGTGCTCAAGCACCCCGACGCCGTGCGGCGCTCGGTCGGCCTGTCCGGGCAGTTCGCCGCGGTCGACGAGTATCTGACCGGCCGCGAGAACCTCCAGATGGTGGGCCGGCTCTACCAGATGAGGGCGAAGGCGGCGAAGCAGCGGGCAGTCGAGCTGCTGGAGCAGTTCCACCTCACGGACGCCGCCGACCGCCCCACGAAGACGTACTCCGGCGGTATGCGCCGCCGCCTCGACCTGGCGGCCGCGCTGGTGGTCCGGCCGCCCGTGATGTTCATGGACGAGCCGACGACCGGCCTCGACCCGCGCAACCGCCAGCAGCTGTGGGACGTCATCAAACAGCTCGTCTCTGGCGGTACGACGCTGCTCCTGACCACCCAGTACCTCGAAGAGGCCGACCACCTGGCGCACGACATCTGTGTCGTCGACCACGGCCGCGTCATCGCCCGCGGCACCTCCGACCAGCTCAAGGCGCGCACAGGCGGCGAGCGAGTCGAAGTCGTCGTCCACGCGCGCGAGCACATCACAGCTGCCGCCGGGGTCCTCAGCGGCTTCGGCAAGGGGGACACCACCGTCGAGGAGCACACCCGCAAACTGACCGTCCCCGTCACCGGTGGCGCCAAGCTCCTCGCCGAGGTCATCCGCGAGCTGGACACCCGCGGTATCGAGATAGACGACATCGGACTGCGCCGGCCCACCCTGGACGACGTCTTCCTGTCCCTGACCGGCCATGTCGCCGAGGAGAAGCCCGAGGACAACGGCGCGGCCGCGGACCCCAGGGCCCGCAAGCGCACGAAGGAGACCGCCAAGTGAGTGTCGTCACCGACGCCGCGCCCGTCGCGGCGCCCGCGAACCCCGTCAGCCAGTCCGTCCGTGACTCACTGGTCGTCGCCCAGCGGAATCTGATCCGCATGACCCGGATCCCCGAGATGGTGATCTTCGGGCTGATCCAGCCGATCATGTTCGTCGTGCTGTTCAGCTACGTCTTCGGCGGCTCGATGCAGATCGGCGGCAGTACCAGCTCCACCGACTACCGCAACTTCCTGATGGCCGGCATCTTCGCCCAGACCGTCACGTTCGCCACGGCGGGCGCCGGCGCGGGCATTGCCGACGACATGCACAAGGGGCTCATCGACCGCTTCCGCTCCCTGCCCATGGCCCGGGGTGCGGTGCTCACCGGGCGGACTCTGGCGGACCTCGTGCAGACCGCGCTGACGCTGCTGGTCCTCGCGATCGTCGCCCTGCTGGTCGGCTGGCGCGTGGGCTCCGACGCGGGCACCAACGCGGGAAAGGTGCTGGCCGCCTTCGGGCTGCTGCTCCTGACGGGGTACGCGTTCACCTGGATCGGCGCGCTGATCGGCCTGTCCGTGCGTACACCGGAGGCGGCCACCTCGGGCGGACTGATCTGGCTGTTCCCGGTCACGTTCATCTCGAACGCCTTCGTGGACACCGGCCATATGACGCCCTGGCTGAGGCACATCGCCGAGTGGAACCCGTTCAGCGCCACCGTGCAGGCCTGCCGCACGCTGTTCGGCAACCCGGGGGTGTCGCCGTCGGACGCCTGGCCCATGGCTCACCCCGTCTGGGCCTCGCTGATCTACTCGGTCCTGATCATCGCGATATTCCGGACGCTGGCGGTACGGAAGTACCGCTCGGCGACGGCATGACGCGACCGGGGCCGGATGGGCATGACGATGCCCCCGGTGCCGCCGGGGCACCGGGGGCGTGCTGAAGGTGAGGCGGAGGCTCAGCCCTGGTAGGGCTCGGCCTTGAGGATCTTCACCGTGGCCTTCTTGCCGTTCGGCAGCTCGTACTCGGCGTCCTCGCCGACCTTCTTGCCGGTCACGCCGGAGCCCAGCGGGGACTGGGGGGAGTACGTCTCGATGTCGGCGCTCGCGTACTCGCGGGAAGCGAGCAGGAACGTCAGCGTGTCGTCCTCGTCACCGTCGAAGGCGATCGTGACGACCATGCCGGGCGCCACCGCACCGTTGGCCGCCGGGGCCTCGCCGACCTTGGCGTTCTCCAGGAGCTGGGTCAGCTGGCGCACGCGGAGCTCCTGCTTGCCCTGCTCTTCCTTGGCCGCGTGGTACCCGCCGTTCTCGCGCAGGTCGCCCTCCTCGCGCGCGGCGGCGATCTTGGCGGCGATCTCCGTGCGCGCAGGACCAGACAGGTACTCCAGCTCGGCCTTGAGCTGGTTGTACGCCTCCTGGGTCAGCCAGGTGACGTTCTCGCTGGTCTGGGTCACAGGTGCTCCTCGTCGGTACTGGGAATACAAAGCATCGCCCTACCCAGAAGAATGTTCTTTCACGGGTGGGCGAAACCACGAGCCTAACAATTCAGAGGCAGAAGGGGGAGGACATAAGCCATCAGATTTTCGTCAACGCAGGTCAGGGAGTACGTGACAAGAGTGACGTCAGTCCGCGTGGCAGCCGAGCAGCTCCGCCGTGGTGCCCGGGGCGGTGGTACGCAGCGTGACGACTCTGTCGATACGCGTGGCGTGTCCGCCGAACCGGAAGTCCGCGCGGCCCACCTCGGAGCCGTCCGCCGCCTGGGAGCGCAGGGTGCAGTAGCCGGTGGCTTTCGCGTCCTTGCGCACTTCCAGATGGATCTTGACTGCGTCGTGCGAGGCTTCGAAGGTGATGACCTCGCCGCTGATCTTGTTCTGTGCGACATAGTGGTACGCGAACCAGCCGACCACGACGAGCAGCAACGCCCCCAGCACACTGCCGGCGATCTTGAGCGTGCGGTCGGTGCGTTCGTCGGCTGAGCGGCCGTAACGGCCCTCGGGCAACCGCATGCTCGCCGTACTCATGATCGTCCTCTCGGCAGGGCCGGACGGAGGTCCCGAAAGGGACGTCCAGGGACCGGACCCGGAATTTTTCACCCCCCGATTCGGTCACTATAGAAGCCGCCCGAAGCGCCGAATCACACCGGGCGCCGACTTGCCGACTTACTGAGGATCGAGTCTTGACTGACCAACTGCGACTGATGGCCGTTCACGCGCACCCCGACGACGAGTCGAGCAAGGGCGCGGCCACCATGGCGAAGTACGTGTCCGAGGGGGTGGACGTGCTGGTGGTGACCTGCACAGGCGGGGAACGCGGCTCCATCCTCAACCCGAAGCTCCAGGGCGACAAGTACATCGAGGAGCACATCCACGAGGTACGCAAGAAGGAGATGGACGAGGCCAGGGAGATCCTCGGCGTCAAGCAGGAGTGGCTCGGCTTCGTCGACTCCGGTCTGCCGGAGGGCGACCCGCTGCCCCCGCTGCCCGACGGCTGCTTCGCCCTGGAGGACGTCGACAAGGCGGCCGGCGAGCTGGTCCGCAAGATCCGCGCGTTCCGTCCGCAGGTGATCACCACCTACGACGAGAACGGCGGGTACCCGCACCCCGACCACATCATGACCCACAAGATCTCGATGGTGGCGTTCGAGGGCGCGGCGGACACCGAGAAGTACCCGGAGGCGGAGTTCGGCCCGGCGTGGCAGCCGCAGAAGCTGTACTACAACCAGGGCTTCAACCGGCCGCGCACCGAGGCGCTGCACAACGCGATGCTGGAGCGCGGTCTGGAGTCGCCGTACGGGGACTGGCTGAAGCGGTGGGACGAGTTCGAGCGCGCCGAGCGCACGCTGACCACCCACATCCCGTGCGCGGACTTCTTCGAGATCCGCGACAAGGCACTGATCGCGCACGCGACGCAGATCGACCCCGACGGCGGCTGGTTCCGTGTCCCGATGGAGCTCCAGAAGGAGGTCTGGCCGACGGAGGAGTACGAGCTTGCGAAGTCCCTCGTGGACACCTCCCTCCCGGAGGACGACCTCTTTGCAGGCATCCGCTGGTCCTGAGGGACAATGCCTGACATGAGCGCAAGCGTGAGCCTGACCGTGACGCACCTCGTGCCGCTGGCCGAGGTCGATCAGAACAAGGTCACCCCCGGCGTCCTCGGCTTCATCGTCTTCGCGGTGATGGCCCTGGCGGTGTGGGGCCTGATGAAGTCCATGAGCAAGCACATGGGCAAGGTGGACTTCGAGGAGGACGGCGGCGCCTCCGACGAGGGCGCCGCCAAGAAGGGCTCGGGTACGGCCAAGAGGGCGCCCAAGGCCCAGCAGGGCTGAGCGTCCCCCCTTTCCGGGGGCCGCTTCCCCGGGGCCGCCTTCACGGGGGCCGCGCACGACCGGTGCCGGGCGTGGCCCCGTTCGGGGCGTGCCCGTCAGCTCCCGGCCGTCACCCCACCCCCATCACCTCACGTGCGCGCCGTCCCGGCACCATGCCCAGGTTCCAGGCCTGCCAGCCGCCCTCCAGGTTCACGCCCCGCTCCAGCAGCAGCTGGTACGCCCCCACGCAGTCGTCCAGCTTCTCGTCCCTCGCCAGGTGGTTTGCGCGGGACAGCTGGGCGAGTTCCTCCTGGGCCACCGCGGTGCCCACTTCCGACCCTCCCGGTGAGGCGTAGGGCAGGAGGGTGCAGCGCAGGAATCTGGCCCAGTCCTCGCCTCTGCGGTCGCCGTACGAGGTGAACAGGCCGATCGCCTCGTCGCACAGCGCCAGCGCCTGCTGGGTGCGGGTGTTGCCCGCGTCCACCACCGCCAGTTCAAGGCAGGTCCACGCCTCGCCGTGGGGCACTCCGATGCGCTGGAAGTCCGCCTTCGCATCCACCAGCAGCTGGCGGGCGAAGCCGGAGTTGCGGAGCGATCCCGTCTGGGCCGCCTTCTGGTCGCGGGTCACACGCGCCAGGTGGTGACGGGCGCAGGCCAGGCCGTACACGTCCCGCATGCGCGAGAACATCGTGCGGGAGCGTTCCAGATTGTGGACCGCCTCGCCCAGCCTGCCGTGCTCCTCGGTGACCAGGCCCAAGTAGTAGACGGTCCAGGCCTCGCCCCGCGCGTCCTCGTTCTCGTGGTGGCGCATCGCCGCGACGGTCAGTTCGTCCAGCGCCGCGAGCAGGTCGCCGGAGACCAGGTGGGCGCGGGCCAGTTCGGTCGAGGCCCACGCCTCGCCGCGGGCGTCCTGTGTCCGGGTGTAGAGGCCGTGGGCCTCGCGCAGTTCCGCCATGGCGCGCTGCACGTCGCCCATGCGCAGCGCCAGCTGGCCCGAGTGGAAACGGGTCCACGCCTCCCCGTGCACCGAGTCGTTCTCCCGGTGCAGGACCAGGGCGCGGGTGAGCAGGTCCAGCGCCCGGGCCGGCCGTGCCCGGTCCCGCTCCACCGCGGCCAGCGCGTGCATGGTCCACGCGCGGTCCGCCGCCAGCTCCGGAGCGGCCTGGAGGTCCAGCGCCTCCTGGAGCCTGGCCGCCGCCTCGGTGAGGTTGCCCTGGTGGTGGAGGGTGATGCCAAGGGAACACAGCGCCCTGGCCGCGCCCGCGTCGTGGTGCGCCTCGAAGTACAGGTCCACCACCGAGGCCAGCGTCGTCCGCGCCTTGTCCAGCTCGCCCAGCTGGCGGGCCGCGATGCCCGTACGCCACTGCACCGAGCGCATCAGCAGGCCCTGGTCGACGGCCTGCGTCAGCTCGCTTATCTCGCCCAGTCGGTAGAGGTCGCCGCGCAGCAGACAGTAGTCGCACAGGGCGCCCAGGAGGTTCAGCACGGCGGCCTGGTCGACGCCCTCCGCATGCCGCAGGGCGGCGGTGATGAAGCTCGACTCGTCGTCCAGCCAGCGCAGGGCCGCGTCCAGGGAGGTGAATCCGTGCGGACCGAAGCGGTCCGAGCGGGTCGACATGTTCCCGTCCACCAGGCGCAGCACCGAGTCCGCCAGCTCCGCGTAGTTCACGATCAGGCGTTCCTGGGCGGCCGTGCGCTCGGCCGGCTCCTCCTCGTCCAGCAGACGGCCCCGGGCGAAGGCCCGGACGACGTCGTGCAGGCGATAGCGGCTGCCGCGTACGTGGTCGATCAGTCCCGCACGGGACAGCGTCTGCAGATACCGCGTCGCCTCCTGCTCGTCCGTGGCCAGCAGGGCCGCCGCGGCGGCCGCGCCCAGTGAGGTCCGGCCCGCCAGCGCGAGCCGCCGCAGCAGGCGCCGCGCGGCCTCCGACTGGTCCGTGTAGCGCAGCCACAGGGCGCGTTCCACCGGCTCCACCGGGCCGTACGCGCCGAGGTCCGCGGCCAGTTGCCGCGGGGTGCGCGGACCGAGGGACGAGCCCGCGATGCGCAGCGCCAGCGGCAGTCCGCCGCACAGCTCCCTGGTGCGGTCGGCGGCCTCCGCGTCGTACGGCGCCGAGTGGTCCTGGGCCGCAGCGTTCAGCAACTCCTCCGCGCCCGCCGCGTCCAGCGGGTCGACCGGGAGGTGGTGCACCCACGCCGGCATCCGCGGGCAGGTCGAGGGGCTCGCGGGCGGTGACGAGGACGAGGCTCTCGGAGCGCTCGGGGATGAGGGTGCGGACCTGCTCGGGGTCCGAGGCGTCGTCCAGCACGATCGTGACCGCAAGCCCCGTCAGCTGCTGGTGGTACAGCTCGCTCAGCCGCTTGACCTGCTGGTCCGGTGCGGAGCGCTCGCGGAACAGGAGCTGTTCGCGGGGCGCACCGAGCCGGTTGAGCAGATGGAGCAGGGCGTCGCGGGTGGACAGCGGGGGCTCCTCGGCGCTGTCACCGCGCAGGTTCACGACGCACGCGCCGCGGAAGTGGTCCTTCACCTCGTGCGCGGCGCGGATCGCGAGCGTGGTGCGCCCGGAGCCCGGCGCGCCGTGCAGAACGACCACCGACGGCCTGGTCTCCGTACTCGCGCGGGCCGCCTGGACCCACTGCTGGATACGGGCCAGCTCCCGCCGTCTGCCCGCGAACGGGCCTACCGGGTGCCCCAGTTGACCGAACGACTGCTCAAGCACCGTGCGCCTGCGGGCCGCCGCGCTCTTGTCGGTGCGGCGCAGCTGGGGCGAGCTCTTCTTGGGGGTGGTGGAGGCGATCACCCGCTGCTGGTCGAGGAAGGGGCGGATGCCCCGCACCTCGAGGGCGGTCAGCCACTGCAGTCGCAGCTGTTCGGGTCCGCCGGGCTGGCCGAGGGCGCCGGCCCGCCGGCTGGCCGCCGGCAGATGGGACGCGGTCACCTTCACCACCGTGGCCGCGGCGCCCACGACCCCGGCGGTGGCACCGGCGCCGAGTGCCGTGCCCGTGCCCGTGCCCAGTGCGAGGTCCGCTACGCAGGCCGCGACTGCGGCAACTGCCGCCACCAGAAGCGCAGTTCCGGCACCTTCCTGCGCATACCGCTGACCGAAGGTCAGCCTGCCCGCTTCCGTCTCGTCGAGGGCGCGCGTGTACGCCTCGTACTCCTCCGCCGCTGTCTGCGCCATGGCGTCGAGCGCCGCGCGCGCCCGCGACAGGAGTACGGCGCCGTCGGTACGGCCGCCAGAGCGGCGCACCTCCTCCTCCACGGCCCGTGCCAACAGCCGCTCGGCCTCCGCCCGGTGGCTGTCCCGCATGTCACGTCCCCCTCCGGCGTCAACTACTTGGCTCTTCAGTGTCCTTCGAGCAGGACGCGAGCGCGAGAGCGCTACCGGTGAGCGGCACTTCCCTTGTGGCGGGGGGATGTTGGGAGGGACGCGGTACGAGGGCGTGAGTGACGTATCCCTCCTTCCTTGTCTATCGTGATCAAGTCAACCGAGGGGGACGGTCATGAGTTCGGACATCGGCGCCGGACACGGCGCTTCACCCGGGATGCCGCAGCAGCCGCGCTGGGCCTGGTGGGTGGTCGGCATTGTCATACCGGTGGCGGGGATCATCGTCTCGATCCTGGTGAGCGGGGCGGGCGGGGCCGGCTCCCGGGGCGCCGCAGGGCAGCCCCCGGCTGCCGGGGGTTCCACGGCGGCCCAGGCCACGACGGCGGCTTCCTCCCCCGCACCGGGAGCCTCGGCCGCGCCCGCCGCCCGCGTCCGCTATGGGCCGGTCGTCTTCCAGGCCGACATGAGCCACGGAGGTCCGGCGGTCGAGCTCGACTCGAGCGGGCCGGTCGTCGCGGATGACATCAAGGGCGCGGACCTCCGGATCGGCGCGACCACGGGCGCCCCGGACCTGGGCACTCCGGACAGCGCCAACACGCTCGCCCCACTGCCCGCGTCCTCCTCCGCGCCCACCGAGGCGCAGTGTGCCGAGGCCGTCCGGAGCAACGGTACGTACACCGCCGAGGCGCCTGCGGGCTCCCGCTTCTGTCTGACGACCGGTGAAGGCCGCACCGCCTACCTGAAGGTCATCACGGCGACCCCGGGCGCGGTTGGCGCCACGGTGAAGTTCGAGGTCACCGTCTGGGACACTCCTGCCGCGTGAGGCGCGCCGGGCCGTCCGGTCCCGTCACCCCGCCCCCGCCCCCGGCAGCCATTTCGACACCGCCAGGAACACGCAGCCCCCCACCGGCGTCGCCTCCGCCGCCGCGCAGGCCACAGCCTGGGCGAGGGCCCTGCTCGACGACGAGGTGGTTATGTCGAACCACGCGTCGATGACCGCGATCGCGGCCGTCGCCGAAGCTGTCAGGCGTGCGTACATATGGCCGCGGAAGCCGAGCAGGGCCGTGGCCGCGCAGCCCACTGCCAGCAGGACGCCTCGGCAACCCGCTGCGTCGCCGCATCCTCGAGTACCTGGGCACACACGCGGAGGCGAACTCGACCGTGCTCGCCAAGGTCCTCGGCGAGAGCTCGGGAACGACCAGCTACCGCCTGCGCAAGCTCGCCGAGCAGCGCCTCATCGAGGAGATCCCCGAGAAGTCCGGCGGCCGTGAGCGGTGGTGGCGGGCCCTGCCCTTCCGTCACACCACACCCGACCCGGCCACGATGCCCCCCGAGGAGTACGCGGTCGCGGAGCACCTCGCCCTCCCGAAGATCGAGGTGGACACCGACCTCTTCCGCCGCGCCCACGGGGAGTACCGGGGCGCCGAGGGCTGGGCCCAGATCATGCGGGCCGGTACCTGGATGACCAGGGAGGAGCTGGTGGACTTCGTGCGCGAGTACCAGGCCCTCGTGGACCGGTACGGCCACGAGCGCGAGGATGCCCCCGAAGGAGCGCGCCAGGTCAATCTGCGGTTCTACGCGGTGCCCGACCCCGTGGGAGAGTGGGGGAGTGAACCGACTGGCCCATGAGACGTCCCCGTACCTGCTCCAGCACGCCGACAACCCGGTCGACTGGTGGCCCTGGTCTGGCGAGGCATTCCAGGAGGCGCGGCGGCGCAACGTTCCCGTACTGCTGAGCGTCGGCTATGCGAGCTGCCATTGGTGTCATGTCATGGCTTCCGAGTCATTCGAGGACGAATCCATCGCCGCCTACCTGAATGAGCACTTCGTCAGCGTCAAGGTCGACCGCGAAGAGCGACCGGACGTGGACGCGGTGTACATGGAGGCGGTACAAGCCGCCACCGGCCAGGGCGGCTGGCCCATGACCGTCTTCCTCACCCCGGACGCAGAGCCCTTCTACTTCGGGACGTACTTCCCGCCCGCCCCCCGCCACGGCATGCCGTCCTTCCGTCAGGTCCTCGAAGGCGTCCGCCATGCCTGGGCCGAGCGCCGGGACGAGGTGGCGGAGGTCGCGGGGAAGATCGTCCGCGATCTCGCCGGGCGCGAGATCGGCTACGGCGCCGCGCAGGCCCCCGGCGAGCAGGAGCTCAGCCAGGCCCTCCTCGGCCTCACCCGCGAGTACGACCCGCAGCGCGGCGGTTTCGGCGGGGCGCCGAAGTTCCCGCCGTCCATGGTCATCGAGTTCCTCCTCCGCCATCACGCCCGGACTGGCTCCGAGGGTGCCCTCCAGATGGCTCAGGACACTTGCGAGCGCATGGCGCGCGGTGGGATCTACGACCAACTCGGAGGTGGGTTTGCTCGGTATTCCGTCGACCGGGACTGGGGCGTGCCACATTTTGAGAAGATGCTCTATGATAATTCCCTTTTGTGCCGCATCTATGCCCACCTCTGGCGCGCCACAGGCTCCGAGCTTGCCCGTCGAGTCGCCCTGGAGACGGCTGACTTCATGGTGCGTGAACTCCGTACCGCCGAGGGCGGGTTCGCCTCCGCCATCGACGCCGACAGTGACGACGGGACCGGGAAGCACGTAGAAGGCGCGTACTACGTGTGGACGCCGCAGCAGCTGACGGAAGCCCTTGGCGCGGACGACGCCGAACTCGCCGCCTCCTACTTCGGCGTGACCGAGGACGGGACCTTCGAGCACGGCTCCTCCGTTCTGCAACTCCCGCAGCACGAGGGTGTGTTCGATGCCGAGAAGGTGGCGTCCATCCGTGAGCGCCTGCTGCGCACGCGAGCGGAACGCCCCGCCCCCGGCCGCGACGACAAGGTGGTGGCCGCCTGGAACGGCCTGGCCGTCGCGGCCCTCGCCGAGACCGGCGCGTACTTCGACCGCCCCGACCTCGTGGACGCCGCGATCGGCGCCGCCGACCTCCTCGTACGGCTGCACATGGACGAGCACGCCCGGCTCGCCCGTACGTCGAAGGACGGGCAGGCGGGCGCCAACGCGGGTGTGTTGGAGGACTATGCCGATGTCGCAGAGGGCTTCCTCGCCCTCGCCTCCGTCACCGGCGAGGGTGTCTGGCTGGAGTTCGCCGGTTTCCTGCTCGATCACGTGCTCGTGCAGTTCACCGACGAGAGCGGAGCGCTGTACGACACCGCCGCCGACGCCGAGAAGCTCATCCGCCGCCCCCAGGATCCCACCGACAACGCCACCCCGTCCGGCTGGACCGCCGCCGCGGGTGCCCTCCTGTCGTACGCCGCGCAGACCGGCTCCGAACCCCATCGCACCGTGGCGGAAAGGGCGTTGGGCGTCGTCAGGGCGCTCGGGCCGCGCGTGCCCCGCTTCATCGGCTGGGGGCTCGCCGTCGCCGAGGCGTTCCTGGACGGGCCTCGCGAGGTCGCGATCGTCGGACCTGCTCTGGACGATCCGGCCACAAGGTCCCTGCACCGCACGGCACTTCTGGGCACCGCCCCGGGCGCGGTCGTGGCCGTGGGTACCCCGGAGAGTGATGAGCTGCCGCTCCTTGTTGACCGAAATCTTGTCAACGGTGAACCGACGGCGTACGTCTGCCGTAACTTCACCTGTGATGCCCCGACCACCGACTCGGAGCGGCTTCGCGGGGCGCTGAGCAGGTAAAACGCATCATGGAACGATCCGTTCCAGATAGTGCAATTGGGTGTGTGTTCGGATAGATCCCGGTTGACGACCTACCGTTCCGAAACAAGCTATTTATCTGAGGAGCTCCCTGGCTTCACAGTTCCCTCCTAGTCTCTCCACGGTGACGCGACAGAAGTAACTCACTGTCGCGACAGGGGTTTTGGGGATCTGGGGGGATCTTTTGCTGACGTCTGCCTTAATCGCGGCCGTTTCGCTGGCTTTGTTCTGGATGGCGGCCTTCACCCTGTGGTGGCAGATGCACGCGTGGCGCACGCCCGAGGTGCTCGCCTCCACCCGGTTCAGCAGCCCGGACGGTGCCGAGCATCTGTCGTTCTCGCTGCTGCTGCCGGCACGGCATGAACAGGCCGTACTGGACCACACGATCCAGCGGCTGCTGGAGTCCACGCACACCGACTTCGAGATCATCGTCATCGTGGGGCACGACGACCCGGAGACCACCGAGGTCGCCCGGAGGGCCGAGGCCCGCGACGAACGCGTCCGCGTCGTCGTCGACCACCACGAGAAGAAGAACAAGCCGAAGGCCATGAACACGGCACTGCCGCACTGCCGCGGCGATGTCGTCGGGGTCTTCGACGCCGAGGACCAGGTCCATCCGGAGCTGTTGGCCCACGTCGACCACGCCTTCCGCACCACCGGCGCGGACGTCGTCCAGGGCGGGGTACAGCTCATCAACTTCCATTCCAGCTGGTACAGCCTGCGCAACTGCCTGGAGTACTTCTTCTGGTTCCGTTCCCGGCTGCACCTGCACGCGCAGAAGGGGTTCATCCCGCTCGGGGGCAACACCGTCTTCGTACGGACGGACGTCCTGCGGCAGGCCGACGGATGGGACCCCAACTGCCTTGCCGAGGACTGTGATCTGGGCGTGCGGCTGTCCAGCGCCGGCAAGAAGGTCGTCGTCGCCTACGACTCCGACATGGTGACCCGGGAGGAGACCCCCGGCTCGCTGATGTCGCTGCTCAAGCAGCGCACCCGCTGGAACCAGGGCTTCCTGCAGGTCTACCGCAAGAAGGACTGGAAGCAGCTCCCCGGCTTCGGGCAGCGGCTGCTCGCCCGCTACACGCTCATGACGCCGTTCCTGCAGGCCTTCTCGGGCGTCATCATCCCGCTCAACGCCGCCGTCGCCCTCTTTCTGGACGTGCCGGTCGGCGTCGCCTTCCTCACCTTCCTTCCGCTCGTCACCGCCGCGGTCACCTTCGTCTTCGAGGTCGTGGGGCTGCACGACTTCGGCAAGCAGTACGGGCTGCGGATCCGATTCATCCACTACGTGAAGCTCATCGTGGGCGGCCCCTTCTACCAGGTGCTCCTCGCGGGCGCCGCCGTCCGTGCCGTCTGGCGCGAGCAGCGCGGCCGCAACGACTGGGAGCTGACCAGCCACGTCGGCGCGCATCTTGGCGCGGACGGCGTGATCCGCGAGTCCCGAGAGGACGTTCCTGCGTGACCACCACCCTTCCCGCGGCGACCGAGACCAAGGTCCCCGCGCAGGACACACGTGTCCCCATCAGCGTCCCCGCCCCCCGTCCGGTGTTCCGTTTCCGTAGCTCTCGTCCCGATCTGGCACTGTGCGGAGTGCTCCTCGCGGCGATCCTCACGGTGCAGGGCTGGAACATCTCCGACTACCCGACCCTCAGCGACGACGAGGGCACCTATCTGGCCCAGGCGTGGGCCGTGCAGAACGGCCACGGGCTCGCCCACTACACGTACTGGTACGACCACCCGCCGTTCGGCTGGATCCAGATAGCTCTGCTGACCTGGATCCCCGCCCACATCGACGCCGGACTGATGACGGTCGGCACGATGCGGGTCGCGATGCTGCTCATCAGCGCGGTGAGCGCGGTCCTCGTCTACGTCCTCGCCCGCCGCCTGCTGCTGCCTGCCTGGGCCGCCGGGCTCGCGATGGTCCTGTTCGGGCTCTCCCCGCTCTCGGTGGTCCTCCAGCGGGAGATCTTCCTGGACAACATCGCCGTGATGTGGACGCTCCTCGCGTTCACCCTGGCCGCATCCCCGAGCCGCCACCTCTGGCACCACTTCGGGGCGGGCCTCGCGGCCGCGGCGGGTGTCCTGACCAAGGAGACGATGCTCGTCGTCCTGCCCGCCGTCTTCCTGACCATGTGGCGCCACAGCCACCGCGACACACGGAAGTTCGCGCTCACCGGCGCGGTCACGGCATGCGTCCTGATCGGCATGTCCTATCCGCTCTTCGCCCTGCTGAAGGGCGAGCTGCTGCCGGGCGCGGGCCATGTCTCCCTGTGGGACGGGATCTCCTACCAGATGAGCAGGGCCGGCTCCGGATTCATCCTCGACCCCGGCTCCGGCTCGTACGGAGTGCTGCACTCCTGGCTCTACTACGACCGTGTCCTGCCGATCGGCGGCGTCGCCGGAGCACTGCTGGTCCTCGTCACCTGGCGCTGGTCGGTCACCGCACGGGCGCTCGCCGGACCCGCGCTCGCGGTGGCGATCCTCACCCTGGTCGCCATGCGGCCGAGCGGCTATCTGCCTGCGATGTACGTCATCCAGGCCCTGCCGTTCCTCGGGCTCGTCCTGGCCGGCGCCGCCGCGAGCATCGTCCACATGGTGCTGCACAGGTGGCGGGGCAGGACCGAGAGGCCGTACGTCACCCGGGGACGGTACGCCGTGGCGGCGCTCCTCGTGGCCGCCGCCGGGGCGTACGTGGTGCCCCGCTGGTACGACGGCGACCGCACCGCCGTCACCGCCGACGCCAACGCCCCCTACCGGGCCGCCTCGCACTGGCTCACCAGCGAGGTGAAGGACCCGAAGGACACCCGGGTGCTCGTCGACGACGCGCTCTGGCTCGACCTCGTGCACGCCGGGTACCGGCCCGGGCTCGGCGTCATCTGGTTCTACAAGGCCGACCTCGACCCCGCCGTGACGAAGACGATGCCGCGCGGCTGGCGCGACCTCGACTATGTGGTCGCCTCCCCGACGGTACGGCGCGATGCGGTCAACCTGCCGAACGTCAGGGCGGCGATCAAGCACTCCACACCGGTCGCCACCTTCGGCACCGGCGCAGACCGGATCGAGATCCGGCAGATCCAGACCGGCGGAGGCGCCCGATGAGCCATGAATCCACCGTCCCCGGGGAGCTCGGCGATCCGGCGGTACGTGCGGCGGAGGTGTCCGAGCCGGGGGCCGTCACCATCGTCGTGCCGACCTTCAACGAGTCCGGGAACGTCCGGGAGCTGCTGCACCGGATCACGGAGTCGGTGCCTGCGCGGGTGCCCTGCGAGGTCGTCTTCGTCGACGACTCCACGGACGACACCCCGGAGGTGATCTTCCAGGCGGCGCAGGACTGCCCGTTCCCGGTCACCGTGCTGCACCGCGACGAACCGGTGGGCGGGCTCGGCGGCGCGGTCGTCGAGGGCATGAAGGCGGCGAGCTCCGAATGGATCGTCGTCATGGACGGGGATCTGCAGCATCCGCCGTCCCTGGTACCGGAGTTGGTCGGCACCGGCGAGCGCGCGAACGCCGGTCTCGTCGTCGCCTCCCGCTACATCAAGGGCGGCAGCCGCGCCGGGCTCGCGGGCGGCTACCGCATCGCCGTCTCGCGTGGCGCGACCTGGCTGACCAAGACCCTCTTCCCGCGCAGACTGCGTGGCATCAGCGACCCCATGAGCGGATTCTTCGCCATCCGCCGCAGCGCGGTCACCGCGGAGATCCTCCAGCCGCTCGGCTACAAGATCCTGCTCGAACTGGCCGTGCGCAGCAGACCGCGCCAGGTCACCGAGGTGCCGTTCGTCTTCCAGGACCGGTTCGCGGGCGAGTCCAAGTCGACCGCGCAGGAGGGCTTCCGCTTTCTGCGCCATCTGGTCGGGCTGCGCACCGCCTCGCCCGTCGCGCGGATGGTGGTCTTCGGACTGATCGGCGCGACCGGCTTCGTACCGAACCTGGCGGGCCTGTGGGCCCTGACCAAGCTCGGCCTGCACTACGTCCCGGCGGAGATCCTCGCCAACCAGTTCGGTGTGGCCTGGAACTTCCTGCTCATCGAGCATCTGCTGTTCCGCGAGCGCCGTCGGCACCGCCACTGGTGGGACCGGGTGGGCCGGTTCGCGCTCCTCGCCAACGCCGATCTGGTGCTGCGCATCCCGCTGATCGCACTGCTGGTGCACGAGTTCGGGATGGGCGCACTGCCCGCCACCGCGCTGGCGCTGGTGATGACGTTCGTTCTGCGCTTCGTGGGGACCGAAGCGCTGGTCTATCTGCCGCGCCGGGGTCGCAGGGCCTGAGGGGCTCCCGACACCGACCGGAGCGCCCCGGAGGCCGGCAGATGAACCGCGCCGCGGGCGGGAGTCGTACAGCAAGGAGATCCATGTGAAGACCGTCGTCCACAGATTCCGCATATTCCACAGACGCAGAACCGCCCTGCTGGCTGTGACCGGCCTGACCGCGGGCCTGCTCCTCACCTCGCCGCAGCCCGCCTCCGCCGCCAACCTCGTCAAGAACCCCGGATTCGAGACCGACGGCACCGGCGGGATGCCGTACTGCTGGGAGAAGTCGGGCTGGGGTGACAACGACTTCACCTTCACCACCACCAGCGACGCCCATACGGGAAGCAAGGCCATGAAGGTCGAGCTGACCCGCCGTGTCGACGGCGACCGCAAGGCGCTCATCACCGAGTCCGCCGACTGCGCGCCCGTGGTGACGCCGGGCAAGCAGTACGACCTCGGCGTCTGGTACAAGTCGACGACCCCGGACACCGCGGTCACCCTCTTCCGGCACGACACGACCGCGGGGTGGCAGTACTGGACCGACCTCAAGACGCTCGACATGAGCGCGGACTGGGCCCAGGCGAGCGTCCGTACGCCCGAGGTCCCGGCCGGGACGGACATGATCACCTGGGGTGTCTCGGTGTACGGCACGGGGTCCGTCACCACCGACGACTACACCATGGACCAGGTCCCCGACCCGCTGCCGCCCGCCCAGTGCACGGGGACCGCGCAGCAGTGCGCGAACGGCAGCTGGGAGGTCCTGCCCACGCAGAACCCGGTCCGCTCCATGCACTCCGTCGTCCTCAACAACGGCAAGGTGCTGCTGATCGCCGGCTCCGGCAACAGCGAGGAGAACTTCAACGCGGGCACGTTCACGAGCGCGGTCTACGACCCCTCCAACGGCTCGTACAAGGTGATCCCGACCCCGAAGGACATGTTCTGCTCCGGGCACGTCCAGCTCCAGGACGGGCGCGTGCTCGTGCTGAGCGGCAACAAGGCGTACCCGGTCCCGGGCGGTCACGGCTACGAGGGGTTCAAGGACTCGTACATCTTCGACCCGGCGACCGAGACGTACACCAAGACGAACGACCTCAACGACGGCCACTGGTACCCGTCGGCGACCGAACTCGGCAACGGTGACGTGATCTCCTTCGGCGGGCTGCGCGAGGACTCCACGGGCTCGGTGACCACCGAGTACTGGTCGGACAAGGACCAGCAGTGGCAGCCGCTGTGGAAGGTCAACCAGACCTGGTCGTACTGGGGTCTGTACCCGTCGATGATCCTGATGCAGGACGGCCGCCTCTTCTACTCGGGCAGCCATGTCTTCGGCAACAACATCCCGGGGACCGGCTCGGCCGTCTACGACTACAACGCGAACACGATCACCCAGATCCCGGGCCTGCAGAACAAGGACGAGCGCGACCAGTCGGCGAGCGTGCTGCTGCCTCCGGCCCAGGACCAGAAGGTTCTCACCATCGGCGGCGGCAACATCGAATCCAACCCCGATGCCAACCGCCTGACGGACATCATCGACCTCAAGCAGGCCAGCCCGCAGTACGTGGCCGGGCCGCCGCTCCCGCAGGGAGCGGTCGACCTCGGCAACGGGCCGGTCGCCGAGACCGGCAACCAGGGCAAGATGTACGTCTCCGCGGTGCTCATGCCGGACGGCAAGGTGCTGGAGACGGGCGGCGGTCTGCACAACCGTGCCAACCCCGTATACGAGGCGTCGATCTTCGACCCGAACACCTCCACCTTCGACCCGGTGGCCGCCGACCCCGAGTCCCGCGGCTACCACTCCTCCGCGTTCCTGCTGCCGGACGGCCGCATCATGGCGACCGGCGACAACCCGGGCAACGGCACGTGGAACCACAACGTGTCGATCTACTCCCCGCCGTACCTGTTCAAGGGCCCCCGCCCGACGATCACCTCGGTGATCAACAACCAGTGGACGTACGGCACCACGCAGCGCATCACGGTCGACCGGCCCATCGCGAAGGCGGAGCTGATCCGTCCTGCGGCGGTCACCCACTCCTCGGACCCCAACCAGCGGTTCGTGGACCTGCCGTTGTCGGTGAACGGCAACAACGTCGACCTGAATGTGACGAGCAACCCCAACCTGGCCCCGCCCGGCTGGTACATGCTCTTCGCGGTCGACGCGAACGGGGTCCCGTCGGTGGCGCAGTGGGTCCATCTGCAGGGCCCGGCGGCGCTCTCCGCGACCACGGCCACGGCCCACGTCCACTCCTTCGCCGACTCCCTGGAGGGCACGACCACCGGCGCGGGCGCCAAGCGCACCTCGCAGAAGGTCAGCACCACGATCTCGGGCTGTGACCGGCACTACGGCTCGGCCAACGTGTGCGTGCCGACGGTGTTCCCGCCGGAGGTCAAGAAGACGACGGCCGCTCGCTGTACCTGGCTGAAGCAGAACAACTACGGCCGTCTGAAGGTCAACGGCAAGGACGATCCGCTCGGCCTCGATCCGAACAAGGACGGGATCGCGTGCGGGAACGGTGATGTGAAGAAGAAGCGCTAGGCCCGGCTCGGGAACTCGGTCAGGGCGCGCTCCACGATGGCCTCGAGCTGTTCGTGGTGCGCGCCCTTCCAGTACGCGCGGCCGCACTCACGGCACTGTGCGAAGACGTCGTACGAGCGCCTGGTGCCGTGTTCGAGCTGGTCGGCGACCTCTTCCTTCGTGGCGTCCTTCAGCAGTCCGTTGCAGGCCGTGCACCGCGTCCACGGCCGCAGATCGGGCGCGAACCGGGCGAGCACGTCCCGGAGTTGGTCCTCCGGCCGGGTGCTGTAGACGAACGCGCCCGCCCACAGCTCGCGGCGGCGCAGCAGGCCCCGGTCGCGGCTGAGCATCACGCGCTGCTCGGCCGCCGAGCGGGCGGCGAGCGCGGCGTCGCCGATGTCCGTGGACTCGTAGGCCGTGTCCACGCCGAGCAGCCGCAGCCGTCGGGCCAGGGTGCCGAGGTGGACGTCGAGGAGGAAACGGAGCGGGCCGGGCACCTGCTGGGGGCGCTCGACGGGGCGTACCTCGACGGATTCGCCGGCGGTGGGCACATGGGAGAAGGCCGAGGCACGGCCGTCCACGAGGAGCACCCCGACCTCGGTCAGCGGCACACCCAGCGACTCGACGACATGGCCGAGCGTGGAAGCTCCGTCGGTGACGACTTTCGTGGCGCGCCCGCGCCGCCCGTGCGGGACGAAGAGCCCCAGCTCGGGGGCGAAGTCGACGTGGATCTCCGGTCCGTTCACCTGGTCAGGATGGCACGGGGACGCCTCAGGAGGCCTCGGATTTCCGCCGCTCGAGACCGTGCTCCAGTACGTCCAGCGTACGGGCGACGTACTCACCGAGGTCCCCCTGCTGCTCGTGCTCCGCCCAGTACCGGGAGGCCTCCATCAGCGCGCCGACGACACCCATGCAGTACACGCGCACCTCCAGGCCGTCGGGGTCGTACCCGGTGCGCTCGGCCACCACCCGGCACAGCATCTGACCGGACACGGACATGTTGTCGTTCATACGGGAGCGGACCGCGGGCACCTCGACCATGAGGCGCCCGCGCAGTCGCATCTCCTCGGGCGTCTCGTACTCGCCCGACATGGCCCGTTCGACGGCGGTGGCCACCACGTGCCGCAATGACCGCATCAGTGGCTCGTCCGCGGGCCGCGCGCGCAGTTCCTCCTCCAGGATCGGGTCGTACTCGTCGGTGACGACGATGTCCTCCTTGGTGGGGAAGTACCGGAACACCGTGGAGGGGGAGACCTCGGCCGCCTCCGCGATCTGCTCGATGGTGGTGGCGTCGTACCCCTGCTCCTGGACCAGCCGGTACGTCGCCTTGCGGATCGCCATACGAGTCTTGATCTTCTTCCGCTCGCGGAGCCCCAGACGGGGTTCGGCGGCGGGGGTCGAGCTGTTTGCGGTGCTGGCGGCCATGGTGGTCATTGTCGGGCATTCTCCGGGGCGGAGACCACGTCGGGGTTCTCCTCGTGCAGGGTTCGAACGGCTCCCGGGTTCGGCAGGAGGGCCGCGGCGAGCAAGGCCGTGACCAGCGCCGCGATACCGCTGACCAGCAATACCAGGCCCATGCCGTGGACGTACGCGGCGTTCGCGGAGGCGGCGAGCGCCCGGTCGCCGAGCTGTGCGGCGACCACATGCGCGCCGACCACCGAGTCGGAGGCGGTCTGCGCGGCCGAGTGCGGAAGGGCGGAGGTGTCGAGCCTGCCGGAGTACGCGCTCGCCAGCAGCGAGCCCAGCAGGGCGATACCGATGGCGCTGCCCACCTGGCGGACCGTCATCAGCAGCCCGGAGCCGCTGCCCGCCCGGTCCCTGGGCAGTGCGCCGAGCGCCGTGTCCATCGCCGGGACCACCGCGAAACCGAAGCCGGCGCCCGCGATCGACAGCCACAGCGCGGTGAAGCCGTATCCGTCGTGGACGCCCGTACGGCTGCCGAGGAGCGCGGCGAAGGCGAGGACCACGAGCCCCGAGCTGATCACCGCGCGCGGCCCGAACTTCGCGACGACCGGCGCCGCACCGCGCGCTGCGACCAGCAGCCCGCCCATCATCGGCAGCATCCGCACCCCGGTGGCGAACGCGTCGTGTCCGAGCACCGCCTGCAGATACTGCGGCAGCACGAACATCAGTCCGGACAGTACGAACATCACGAGGGTCGCGGCGAGCGTGTTGAGCAGGAAGCCCCGCTGGGTGAGCAGGGAGAGGTCCAGCATCGGGCGGACGATGCGGCGTTCCCGGCCGACGAGCAGCGCGATGAGCACCGCGGAGGCGGCGAAGAAGCCCAGGATCAGCGGGTCGCCCCAGCCGCGGTCGGGGGCCTCGATGATCGCGTAGATCAGGATGCCGAGCCCGGCCGCGGTGAGCGCCGTGGAGACGGCGTCGACCTTGGGGGAGGCGGGGTCGCGGGTCTCGGGCAGCAGGAAGACGCAGGCGGTGATGCCGATCGCGGCCATCGGCACGTTGATCAGGAAGACCGAGCCCCACCAGAAGTGATCCAGCAGCCAGCCGCCGATGATCGGCCCGAGGGGCAGGCCCAGCGCGGACGCCGCCGAGACGGCGCCGACCGCCTTGGTGCGCTCGTCGGGACCGAACAGCGAGGGCAGCACGGCCATCGCGAGCGGCATCACCAGCGCTCCGCCGACGCCCATGACCGCGCGGGCGAGGATCACCGGCGTCACGTCGTCGACCAGCGCACCCACGAGCGAACCGGCCAGGAACACCGCGAGGCCCGTGATCAGCATCCGGCGGCGTCCGAACCGGTCGCCGAGCAGGCCCGCCGGGAGCATCAGCGAGGCGAAGACGACGACGTACGCGTCCGCCATCCACTGCTGCTGACCGGTGGAGGCGCCGAGGTCCCGGGCCATCGTCGGCAGCGCCACGTTGAGGATCGTCATGTCGAAACCGAGCACGAGCATGCTCGCGACCAGGGCACCGAGGGCCCACCAGCGGCGGGAGTCGCGCCGCGCATCTTCGTCTTGAGTGACGGTAACCATGAAATGAGAGTAACTCTCAAAAGATGTAGACAGTCAATAGCCAGTGACTCCCGAGAAGTGGAGGGAGGGGTTCACGCCCCGGGGCCGGCCGGCCCCGGACATGACGAAAGGCCGCGGCTCGAAAGCCGCGGCCTTGGGGGAACAGCCTGATGAGGAAGGGCTATCCGTGCTGGTAAGCCACCAGGGAGATCCCCACGTAGTGCACGACGAACGCCGCGAGGGTGAAGGAGTGGAAGACCTCGTGGAAGCCGAACCAACGCGGTGACGGATTCGGTCGCTTGATGCCGTAGATGACGCCGCCGGCGCTGTAGAGCAGTCCGCCGACGATGACGAGCACCAGGACCGCGATCCCGCCCGTGTGCATGAAGTCCGGGAGGAAGAAGACGGCCGCCCAGCCCATCGCGATGTAGCAGGGCGTGTAGAGCCAGCGGGGGGCGCCGACCCAGAAGACCCGGAAGACGATGCCGGCCGCGGCCGCGCCCCAGATGCCCCACAGCAGCCACTGCCCCTTCGCGCCCGGCAGAAGCAGCAGTGTCAGCGGGGTGTACGTGCCCGCGATGATCAGGAAGATGTTCGCGTGGTCGAGTCTGCGCAGCACGCCGTCCATGCGCGGACTCCAGTTGCCGCGGTGGTAGAGCGCGCTGACGCCGAAGAGCAGACAGGCCGTCAGAACGTAGATGCCGCAGGCGATCCGCCCGCGGGTCGAGTTCGCGAGGGCTGTGAGGACCAGGCCCGCGACGAGTACGGCCGGGAACATCCCGAGGTGCAGCCAGCCGCGGAGTTTCGGCTTGATGGGGTGGGGTGCGGAGGGCGCGACGGGACCGCGGCCTGCTGCCGGCGAGTCCGTGGGCGCGTCGGGGACGGACGCAGTCATGCGCGGCATGGTACCTACGGAACCGTAAGTTACGGATCAAAGTGCGACCGATATCACCCGGGCTGTCCGGCCTGTGCGGGGACGGTGGCACCGCAAAAAACCTTCGGCTGAAGCTTACGTGCACGCAAAGAAACGCGGAGACGCGTGGCGATCCTCACTTTGCTCAGGTGTGCGCTCCTCTGGACAGATGGGCAATCACGTCGGATGATCAAATGAGTGCAGTCGGCACCGGATGAGCGGCTACGAAGCATCCGGGTCGCAGCCCCCACGGGGCAGTCAACAAAAAATCCCTCTTCTAGGAGCAATCGTGGCGCGCGACATCGCGGCTCCCTCAACCGTCCCCACCCAGCACAAGGACCTGATCTCGTGGGTCAACGAGATCGCCGAACTGACGCAGCCGGACAGCGTGGTCTGGTGTGACGGATCCGAGGCAGAATACGAGCGCCTTTGCGAGGAGCTTGTCCGCAAGGGCACCTTCAAGAAGCTCGACCCGATCAAGCGCCCCAACTCCTACTACGCAGCCTCCGACCCGACCGATGTCGCCCGGGTCGAGGACCGGACATTCATCTGCTCCGAGCAGGAGAAGGACGCCGGCCCGACCAACCACTGGAAGGCCCCCGCGGAGATGCGGGAGATCTTCCAGGGCGAGCAGGGCCTGTTCCGCGGCTCCATGCGCGGCCGCACGATGTACGTCGTGCCCTTCTGCATGGGCCCGCTCGGCTCGCCGCTCTCCGCGATCGGTGTGGAGATCACCGACTCCGCGTACGTCGCCGTCTCCATGCGCACGATGACGCGCATGGGCCAGGCGGTCCTCGACGAACTCGGCACGGAGGGCTTCTTCGTCAAGGCCGTCCACTCACTGGGCGCCCCGCTGGAGCCCGGCCAGGAGGACGTCCCCTGGCCCTGCAACCAGACCAAGTACATCTCGCACTTCCCCGAGACCCGCGAGATCTGGTCGTACGGCTCCGGCTACGGCGGCAACGCCCTGCTCGGCAAGAAGTGCTACGCCCTGCGCATCGCCTCCGTGATGGCGCGCGACGAGGGCTGGCTCGCCGAGCACATGCTGATCCTCAAACTCACGCCCCCGCAGGGCGAGTCCAAGTACGTCGCCGCCGCCTTCCCGAGCGCCTGTGGCAAGACGAACCTCGCCATGCTGGAGCCGACGATCTCCGGCTGGACGGTCGAGACGATCGGCGACGACATCGCGTGGATGCGGTTCGGCCAGGACGGCCGCCTGTACGCGATCAACCCCGAGGCCGGCTTCTTCGGCGTCGCGCCCGGCACCGGTGAGCACACCAACGCCAATGCGATGAAGACGCTGTGGGGCAACTCCGTCTTCACCAACGTCGCGCTGACCGACGACAACGACATCTGGTGGGAGGGCATGACGGAGGAGACTCCGGCCCACCTCACCGACTGGAAGGGCAACGACTGGACGCCGGCGTCCGAGACCCCGGCCGCCCACCCCAACGCCCGCTTCACCGTCCCGGCCTCGCAGTGCCCGATCATCGCGCCGGAGTGGGAGGACCCGAAGGGCGTGCCGATCTCGGCGATCCTCTTCGGTGGCCGCCGCGCCAGCGCGGTGCCGCTGGTGACCGAGTCCTTCGACTGGAACCACGGCGTCTTCCTCGGCGCGAACGTCGCCTCCGAGAAGACCGCCGCGGCCGAGGGCAAGGTCGGCGAGCTGCGCCGCGACCCGTTCGCGATGCTGCCCTTCTGCGGCTACAACATGGGCGACTACATGGCCCACTGGGTCGAGGTCGCCAAGGACAAGGACCAGTCCAAGCTGCCGAAGATCTACTACGTCAACTGGTTCCGCAAGAACGACGAGGGCAAGTTCGTCTGGCCGGGCTTCGGCGAGAACAGCCGCGTCCTGAAGTGGATCGTGGAGCGCCTGGAGGGCAAGGCCGAGGGCGTCGAGACCCCGATCGGCATCCTGCCGGCGAAGGCGGCCCTGGACACGAAGGGCCTGGAGCTGTCCGAGTCCGACCTGGACTTCCTGCTCACCGTCGACAAGGACGTGTGGCGCGAGGAGGCGGCCCTGATCCCCGAGCACCTCAACACCTTCGGTGACCACACGCCGAAGGAGCTGTGGGACGAGTACCGCGCGCTGATGCAGCGCCTGGGCTGAGCCCCGAGAACTCCGCGGCCGGTCCGGCATGCCCTGACCAGCGATGTCGTCACGAAGGCCGGCCGCGGTGACAGCACGACGAACAGGCCCGGGGCCACGCACAACGGAGTGCGGGGCCCCGGGCCTGTTGCGTGCGCCCCACCCTCCGCTCCCGCGCGTAGTCCCGGCTCCCATTTCGCGCATCACCTCCGCCCCGGACCGGATTTCGCGGGACACTCGGGGCAACCTGCACCGAACCCCGAAATGAGGTGAGCGGGGTGCGCACACCGGTCAGCGATCCCCTGAAGGTGGGGCCGTACCGGATCGTCGGGCGGCTCGGCTCCGGCGGCATGGGCTGGGTCTATCTCGGCCGCTCGCCCGCCGGGCGCGAGGTGGCGGTGAAGGTGGTCCGCCCCGAACTGGCGGCCGAGCCCGAGTTCCGGGAGCGCTTCGCCCGTGAGGTCGCCGCCGCCCGCGTGGTGAGCGGCGCCTACACCGCGGCGGTGGTCGACGCCGACACGGAGGCCGAACTGCCCTGGCTGGCCACGATGTACGTGCCCGGCCCCTCGCTGGGCGAGGCCGTCCGCGCCGACGGGCCGCTGTCCGAGCCCCAGGTGCGCCGGCTCGGCGCATTCCTGGTCGAGGCGCTGCAGGCGATCCACGCCGCCAAGGTGGTGCACCGCGACCTCAAGCCGTCCAACGTCCTGCTGGCCGCCGACGGACCCCGGGTCATCGACTTCGGTATCTCCCGCGTCGACGGGGCGCCCCGCCTCACCCGCACCGGCATCGTCGTCGGCACCCCGCCGTTCATGTCGCCGGAGCAGATGACGGGGGCGCCGGTCGGCCCGCCCAGCGACGTGTTCTCCCTCGGCGGCGTCCTGACGTACGCGCTCACCGGCCGCCCGCCGCACGGCACGGGCGAGTCGGTCCGCTACCAGGTCGTGCACGGCGAACCGGATCTGAACGGCGTACCTCCCGGGCTGCGCCCGCTGATCGCGCGCTGCCTGGCCAAGCGGCCCGAGGACCGGCCCCGACTCGGGGAGCTGCTGGCCGAGTTGGTGGAGCAGGCCCCGCGTGCCGCGTCCTGGCCGCCGCCCGCCGTGGCCCGCACGATCGAGGTCCGCATCAGCGAGCTGGCCGACCGCCGCCGTGGTGCCGGTACGAGCGTGTCCGTGCCCTCCTGTCTGCTGTTGCACGCCCAGGCCCTGCTCGACGCCGGGTTGACCGACGCGATGGTCGCTCAGGCGGTGGCCCGTGGCGATGCCTGAGACCCACCCCGGCCGGGACTACAACATCGGCACGCACTGGCGGCAGCTGGTGCACAGCTGGGGAGCGCGGCGGAATTACCTCACCGTCAGCGAGAACGATTCGGTTTCCCTGCAATTCGATCTCAAGGCGTCGGGGCGCGTGCTCACGGTGCGTTTCATGACCACGAAAAGGCTCCTGGTCGCCTTTGTCACGGACGGCCATTATCTGCGCCAGGACCAATTGGCCGTTGCCGCCGCAGCCTCGAACGCGTGGAATACCGAACAGCTGAACCCCATGCTCTCGGTGTGGGATGTCCGGGGGCCGCAGCCCTGCCTGGCCGGGGTCTGCGATCTCCCTCTGACCTGCCGGATCACCCAGGCCGACTTCGATGTGCTGGCCGGTGACTGGGTGGAACGGGCGCGGCAGATGTTCACCCGATGCCACCAGGTTTTCCAGTTGTAGAAGTGACGCGCGTGAGGGGCCTCGACCCCTTTCGGGCCAGGGCTGTTTGCCGCCACAATGGCGCGTGCCTGAAAGGCCGCGGGGGGCGTGGCTTTCCGGCCACGGGGGTTTGGCCATGAGGCGTTCCTTTCTCGTCACCGTGCTGCTCGGGATGCTGATCGCCGTCGTGTCCGCGGGAGCGGCGGCCGGTGCGGACGAGCCGTGTGCGGGGACGCTCCCCGACAGGCTCCGGTGCTGGGCCCGGTCGCTCGACGACGGCCCCGTCACCGTCACCCTGAACCGGCAACTGCAGTTCGACGGAAGCAAGCAGGACCGCACGGCCGCCATCGACGGCGCGAAGAACCATCGCGGCAACCTGGTGGTCCAGGTGTCGGCCGGTGCCTCCACCGGCCAGGGAGGTACGGCACTGCTCGTGCTGGCGGGCCGCCGGCTCGTCGACCCGGACGCCCGCATCGACCGCCTCGATCCGCAGACGCTGACGGAACTCAAGGGGGTCTGCGACGCGCTGTGCGACCTGCTCGATGCGACCAAACACAAGGGCGCGATGACCGGCCGTGACCTGATCGGCAAGAACGACGGCGTCATCGACCTCACCCGGTACACCTACGCCGTAGGGGGACCGCCCTCCGAAAGCTCCTGGTCCGACACCACCAGGATCCTCCTGCTCGCCCTGACCGGTCTGCTCACCGTCCTCCTCCTCGTCCTGCTCTTCGCCGTCCGCCGCTCCCGCGCCCCCGCCGCACCCGGCGTCGGGGCGGTGTCCGCCGCCGCGACATCCGCAGGGGCCGACGAGACGACCGCCCTGCTGCGGACGGCGCCGGCGCGGTCGTACGGTCGCCGGGTCGGCCCCCGGAGCGGACCGGCACGGACCGCCGTGGTCCGTACCGCCCTGCATCCGCAGGGATACGTGGAGCTCGACCGCGTCCTGTACCGGGCGGTGTGGGCCGAGCCCGGGCAGCGGCCGCCCGCGCCGGGCTCCGTCGTCGACGTCACCGACGGCCGCCTGCCCGACACCGACGTCCTGTACGCCTTTCCGCCCGCCGCCGGACGGCACGCCCGCAGCAACTCGTGACACCTTGTTCACCAGGAGACGCCCATGCCCAGCGAATACCCGCCCACGGTGCCGGCGGAGTACGCCGACATCGAGTTCGAGAACAACGCGCAGCGGCTGCCGCTGGTGCTGTGTCTCGACACCTCCAGCTCCATGGCGGGCCTGCCGATCCAGACCCTCAACGACGCCCTCGCCGAGTGGACGCGCGAACTGCACGACGACGTCTCCCTCAGCTACAGCGTCGAGGTCGCCGTGATCACCTTCGGCGGACAGGGTGTCGGCGCCTGGCGCGGCCCCCAACTCCTGGCCCCGCGCTCCCGGGTGAGCCCCTTCGTGCCCGCCCACGCCTTCCAGGCGCCCCGCCTCACCGCGTCCGGAGTGACCCTGATGACGGAGGCCCTCGAGCTGTCGATGCATATCGTCGCCGCCCGCAAGGCCGAGCTGCGCGCCTCCGGGCTGCAGTACTACCGACCGCAGATCTGCCTGGTCACCGACGGCCTCCCGACCGACGGCACCGGCCACTTCACCGACTCCTGGCACCGGCTGCTGCCCGTTCTCGACGAGGAGCAGCGCGCCCGCCGCTTCCGGCTGTACGCGATCGGGGTGGGCGGCATCACCGACCGGGGCGAGCAGGTGCTGCGGGCGTTCGCGCCGAAGTTCAACGCCCGGATCCAGGGATTCCCGTTCCGCGAACTGCTCCAGATGATGTCGGCCAGCGCGAACGCCGAGCAGAAGGGCGCGGGCGACGAGGTCTTCGAGAAGATCTTCAGCCAGTTCAAGACGCAGCGTCCGGCCTGGGAGAGCTGAGTCGTGGCCAGGACGGTGCGGTCATGAGCGGCAAGGGCGAGGGCGAGCCGCCGTGGCGGATCCACGGCCTGAGCGTCGAGGGCTACCGGCACCGCCGCGCCGGGCAGCCCTGCCAGGACGCCTGCGCCTACACGGTGTCGGGGGTGGTGGCGGTGCTCGCGGTCGCGGACGGGGCGGGCAGCCGACCGCGCTCCGACGAGGGCGCGCGGCTCGCGGTCGACCTGGCCGCCGAGCACTTCGGGCGCCGGGCGGCCGCGGCCGCGGAATGCGAGCCGGGGGAGGCCGTCCACGACCTGCTCACCGATGCCTTCCACGACGTCACCAAGGTGTTCCTGGACCAGACCGGTGCCGCCGCCGGCGACTTCGCGACCACGCTGACAGTCGTGGTCCTCGCCCCCGGCTGGCTCGGCCACTTGAGCGTCGGCGACGGCTTCGTCGTCGTACGAGCCGGTACGGAGGACGGCGAACGGCAGTTCCACCTGCTGCCACAGCCGGCTGCCGCCAGCGAGTACAGCAACGAGACGGTGTTCCTCACCTCGCCGGACGCGGCACGCTGGACGCACACCGACTGCGTGTCCGACGAGGGCGTCGACGGGGTGCTGCTGTCCACCGACGGGCTCGCCCAGGCGGCGCTGTCCCGCTCGGGCAGCGGCACGCAACTGCCCAACGCCTCCTTCGCCGACGCCGTCTTCCGCTCCCTCGACACCCCGGGACCGGTGTCCGACAGCGCGCACGAGAGCCTGGCCGCATTGCTCCGCTCGGACCGTCTGACCAGCCTGAACGCCGACGACAAGACCCTGCTGCGGGCCGTGCGCACGGTGGCGCCATGAGCGGCCGCACGGTGTACCTGGACGGAAAGCCCGTCAGGCTCGCCGAGCTCCCGCTCAAGGGCGGCGGCCAGGCAGCCGTCTTCCCGGTCGAGGGCGACGACACGATCGTGGTCAAGCTCTACCGCGAGCGGCCCGGACCCGACCAGGAGCGGCGGCTGACCCGGATGCTGACCATGTCCCCGCTCGCCGCCCGCCCCACCGATGCCAACCAGCCGCCCGAGCTGGCCTGGCCCACTGCGCTCGCCCGCGGACCCGAGGGCGGGTTCCTGGGCTACGCCATGCGCCGCTTCGGCGAGCCCCACCACGTCCAGCTGATCGGCCTGTTCACCCGCTCCCAGAGGCTGAGGCTCTTCCAGGACCGGGCCGACTGGCGCTTCCTGCTCGGCGTCGCCTGGAACCTCGCCTTCATGACCGCCCGCATGCACTACGACGACCTCGTCATCGGTGACTTCTCCAGCAGCAACGTCGTCGTCGACGCCAATGGCTTCGTCACCTTCCTCGACTGCGACTCCATCGCCTTCACCGACCCGGTCACCGGCGAGACCTTCCCATGCCTGATGCACACCACCGACTACTCCTCGCCGGAGCGGCAGGCGGGCGGGGCGGCCACCCGGGCCAGCGACGACTTCGCGCTCGCCGTGCTGATCTACCAGCTGCTGACCGCCGGCAACCACCCCTTCGGGGGCGTCCCGCACGACAGCGCCTCCGAGTCGACGGTCAAGGACAACATCGCCGCCAGCGTCTCCTATGTCGTCCGCCCGGAGCTGGTCACCATCCCGCGCGGCACCCTCGACCCCTCCGTGCTGCCGCCCGGCCTGCTCACCCTGGCCCGCGCCGCCTTCGGCCCCGGAGTCCACACCCCTGCCGCCCGTCCCCAGGCCCAGGACTGGCTGCGCGCCCTGGACCAGGAACGCCGACAGGTACGGGTGTGCCAGAACCGGCCACTGCACGCCTACGGCGCCCATCTGCCGACCTGCCCCTGGTGCGTGCGGGCCGCGCTCGTCGGTCACGACGTCTTCAACCCGCCGCACGTTCCCGTCGTGGCCTCACCGGCTCCGCCCGCCGGGCGGTCGGGCCGCCGGTTCGGGCCGGCGCAGGTGGCGGGCGTGGTGATCGTGCTGCTGCTGATCGTGTTGATCGTGGCGAGGGTGGGCGTCTAGCCCGGCCTCGGCCGGACCGCCCCCGGAGCAGCCCTCGGCGACGAAACGGCCGCCCGGGAACGGGAGTTCGCGTCGCCGGCCGACCCGACGAACCCGAGGTCGGCTTCCGCCCCGGCCTGCTCCACCTGCGACCAGGTGCGGATCGTATGCCAATGGGGCTCCTCAGGTGATCTTCGCCTGGGACATGGACACGATCGTAACCATTTGATCACGGAGAGTAGATGATCGTGCTGTCCACAGTCGGAGGCGACATGAGACGCACGCGAAAGAAAAGAAGCGCACCGAGTGCGCGCGCTTGCGGTCCGATCCCTCCAAGTCCATGAGGAAGGTTCTCAAGTGAGTCGTAGAACGATCCGAAGTTCACGTATGAACACCGCCGGGCTGGTGACCGCGGGCGCGCTCGCCGTAGCGCTCAACATTGTGCCGAGCACGGCGGCCGTCGCGGACTCGATCCGCGGTTCCGACGACGGCACCGCGGCGGTGGTGCTGAGCGGCCTCGGGATGCCGCACCACGACAACCATTACGTTCGGTCCGTCTCCGGAGACACCACGGCGACTGCCGTGTGCGACCCCGGTGATGTCGCCACCGGCGGTGGATACCAGACCACCACCAGCTTCGGCGTCAGCGAGAACCGGCCGACCGCCGTACCCGGCCCCTTCGGCACCGCCAACGCGTGGGTGGCCACCCTGGAGTTGGGCCAGACCGGTCCGATCACCGCCTACGTGCTCTGTGAGTAGAGATGGAATGAGCGACGGTGCCTCGGGGCTTCGGTCTCGCGGGCACCGTTTGCGTTTCGCCCGCGCCCGCAGTGCTGTGGCGCCCGGTCCGCGCGTCGCTGCGGGTGCACGCGGACCGGGGCCGTATGAGGGAGCCGCTGCGTGCGGCTCGGGTGGGTGTCAGCCGGCGGGGCTCAGCTCCGCGGACGTCGCCGCCGCGTGTGCGTCCATGCACTGCGCCGACAGGATCGCCGCCGCCGTGTCCGCGCGGGACGCCGCCACCACCAGGGCGCGGCCCGCCAGCGCGTGGGCGCGTCGGTGGAGCTCCGCGGCATGCGGTTCGTGGTCGCGCGCGGTCGGCGCCGCACGGACCGGCGATGCGCCTTCCCCAAGCTCTCGGCTGCTCCCCCACTCTCGGCTCCGCTCGAGCGGGGGGACCCCCATGAGCAGGGGGGACCCCCATCGCAGCCGCGTCACCTGCTGAACGAGCCGCTCGGCCGCCCTGTCCAGCTCCGCGGAGGGCTCCAGTGCACGCAACTCGTCCGTCACCGCGAGCAGCGCCGCCAGATGGCCCGCGAGCTGGATGTCCAGCTCCTCCTCGCGCGAACGGTGCGGGAAGTCGGGAGTGGTGCCGGCCACCGTGTGGACCGACTTGGTGCGGATCGGTTCGTACATGGGATGGACTCCTGTGCTCTGACAGGAAGCCATCCTAGCTTGGATTTCGTCTAAAGTTGAGCCGGATCGGGAAACACGTGCGCCGATCACACAGGGGTGAGCGTCAGGGCTGGCTGTATCCGTCCAGGAAGTTCCCGATCCGTGTGACGGCAGACGTCAGGTCCGCCACCGTCGGCAGCGTCACCACACGGAAGTGATCGGGTTCCGGCCAGTTGAAGCCCGTACCCTGCACGACCATGATCTTCTCGCGTCGCAGCAGGTCCAGGACCATCTGCCGGTCGTCCTTGATCTTGAAGACGTTCGGATCGAGGCGGGGGAAGAGGTACAGCGCGCCTTTGGGCTTCACGCACGTCACACCCGGGATCTGGGTCAGGAGCTCGTACGCCGCGTCCCGCTGCTCCTTCAGCCGCCCGCCCGGCAGCACCAGGTCGTTGATCGACTGGCGGCCGCTGAGCGCCGCCACCACACCGTGCTGGCCCGGCATGTTCGCGCACAGCCGCATGTTGGCGAGGATCGTCAGTCCCTCGATGTACGACTCTGCGTGCGCCCGGGGGCCCGAGACCGACATCCAGCCGACCCGGTATCCCGCCACCCGGTACGCCTTCGACATGCCGTTGAAGGTGAGGGTCAGCAGGTCCGGGGCCACCGCCGCCGTGGGCGTGTGCGTCGCGCCGTCGTAGAGGATCTTGTCGTAGATCTCGTCGGAGCAGACGAGCAGGTTGTGCCGGCGCGCGATGTCCGTCAGGCCCCTCAGCACCGTCGCGTCGTACACCGCGCCCGTCGGGTTGTTCGGGTTGATGATGACGATCGCCTTGGTGCGGTCGGTGACCTTCCGCTCTATGTCCGCGAGGTCGGGCATCCAGTCCGACTGCTCGTCGCAGCGGTAGTGCACGGCCGTGCCGCCCGACAGCGACACCGCCGCCGTCCACAGGGGGTAGTCCGGCGCCGGTACGAGCACCTCGTCGCCGTCGTCCAGCAGGCCCTGCATGGCCATCACGATCAGCTCGGAAACGCCGTTGCCGATGAAGACGTGCTCGACGTCCGTCTCGATGCCGAGGGTCTGGTTGTGCATCACGACGGCCCGGCGCGCGGCGAGCAGGCCCTTCGCGTCGCCGTAGCCGTGGGCCGTCGAGACATTGCGGAGGATGTCCTCGAGGATCTCGGGCGGGCACTCGAAGCCGAAGGCGGCCGGGTTGCCGGTGTTGAGCTTGAGGATGCGGTGACCCGCTGCCTCCAGCCGCATCGCCTCCTCGAGAACCGGGCCCCGGATCTCGTAGCAGACGTTGGCGAGCTTCGTGGACTGGATCACCTGCATATCCGTGAGCTTACGGCCACGTAACGCATCGCGCGGCGTGTTTTCCACCACGTGAGACCGAGCCGTTTGATCCGTTATCGCCGGTAACTGCATCACGCGTCCCTGTCGCCCCTAGAATTCGCGGCCATGTCATGGGAGCAGCAGCCCGGCGACGGGGCGTACGGCGCGAATGCCGCGAACAACGCGACAGGCGCACATACCGCCGATGGAGTGCATCAGGGGAGCGGCCCGTCCCAGGGGCCGCCGAACGTCTACCGCCCGTACGCCGAGGCGACGCCCGAGTACGAGCAGTACGCCGACCCCGCGGCCGCCCACGGCTGGCAGAACGCCTACGACGAGACGCAGCAGCTGCCCCCGGTCCCGGGTGGTCCCGGTCCCTCGGCGTCGCGACCGGAGGGCGGATCGCGCCGCCGGGCCCGGCCCGCGCCGCACCGCTTCCGGATACCTCGTGGTGCGGCCGTCGCGGTCGGTGCGCTCGGTGCGGTGGGCATTGCCGTCGCACTCGCCGGGGCCTTCGGTTCCGGTTCCTCCGGCGCACCGGGCGGCGCGCCGGGGTCAGCAGGGCCGAAGGCGGCGTCCACGGATTCGGCCCCGGCCTCCACGGAGCCGTCCGCCGCCGTCGATCCGGCCACCGGCACCGGGGCGTCCCCCACGGCGGGCGGTGCGCAGAGCGCTTCCCCGGCGCAGAGCGCGACCTCGGCGACCCCGTCCACTGCCCGGCCCCCCTCCGCCTATCCCTCGGAAGCCACGAGCGCGTCCGTGCCGGGCAACTCCGACGGCAAGCCTGGACGTGGGCACAGCAAGCGGCCCAAGTAACGGAGGCGCGCGGGGAGTTCCGGCGCGGCCGAAAACAACTCCTTGCTCCCACACGCCCCTCCACTCACAATGCGCATGACAAAAACAGGTGATGGCCGGAAGACCTCCGGCCGTCCACGTCATCGCAACCTCATCAAGAGGGGACCCCCCACATGAGAAAGCCTCTCGTTGCCGCGCTCTTCGCTCTGGTGATCACCGGAGCCGGTGCGGCACCGGCGGTCGCGGCTCCCCAGCCCGCGACCACGGCTTCCAGGACGACGACCACGGCTTCCAGGACGGCGACGATCCAGGCCGTCGACTTCGCCGGGACCGTCTCGCTCAGCAACTGCTCCGGCTCCGTCATCCGCTTCCCGAACTCCGCGGACACCGACCCGGCGCTCGTGCTCACCAACGGCCACTGCCTGGAGACCGGCTTCCCGGAGCCCGGTGAGGTCATCGTCGACCAGTCCTCCAGCCGCAGCTTCGGCCTGCTCAACTCGGCCGGCACGAGGGTCGGCACACTCCGCGCGAGCAAGGTCGCCTACTCGACCATGACCGACACGGACATCACGATCTACCAGCTCACCCGCACCTATGCGCAGATCAAGAGCTCGTACGGCATCAGCGCGCTCACCGTCTCCGACACGCACCCGGTCGCAGGCACAGCCATCAAGGTCGTCTCCGGGTACTGGAAGCGGATCTACAGCTGCAACATCGACGGGTTCGTCTACCGGCTGAACGAGGGCGACTGGACCTGGAAGGACTCGGTCCGCTACACCTCCGCCTGCAACACCATCGGCGGCACGTCGGGCTCGCCCGTCATCGACAACACCACCGGCAAGGTCGTCGCCGTCAACAACACCGGTAACGAGGACGGCGAGCGCTGCACCGAGAACAACCCCTGCGAGGTCGACGCGAGCGGCAACGTGACCGTCCGTCAGGGCATCAACTACGCCGAGGAGACCTACCAGATCCCGGCGTGCTTCGGGACCGGAAACAAGCTCGACCTGAGCGCGAGCGGCTGCGTCCTGCCCAAGCCGTAGCAGGCGCCGGGCGGGCGGTCACAGGGGAGTCCTGCGTACCGCCCGCCCCGCCAGCACGTCCGTCCGCCGCCCGTCCTCGATCACGAAACGGCCGTCGATCAGGACGTACGGGATACCCGTCGGCAGCGTGCGCGGTCGCTCGAAGGTGGCGCCCGCCGCGACCGTCGCCGGGTCGAAGAGCACCAGGTCGGCGCGGTACCCCTCGCGGACCAGCCCGCGGTCCGGCAGCCGCAGCCGCGCCGCGGGGCGGCCGCTCAGATGCGCCACGCACTCCTCCAGCGACAGCACCCCCAACTCCCGCACATACCGGCCGAGATACTGCGGGAACGTGCCGAACGCGCGCGGGTGCGGTTTCGTGCCCTGGAGGATGCCGTCGGAGCCGCCGGTGTGGACCCGGTGCCGCATGATCGCCCGCACGTTCTCCTCGTGGCCCACATGCTGCAGGATCGTCGAGCCCAGCCGGTCCTCGACCAGCAGTCGGCGGGCGGTCGCCCACGGGGACTCGCCGCGCAGGTCCGCCGACTCCCGCACCGTCCTGCCGACGTACGACGCGAGCCCCGGGTCGCTCACCCCCGAGATCTCGACGGTGTCCCACTCGATGGGGACGCCGTGGCAGCCGTCGGAGCCGACGACCTCCAAGTCGTGCCGGATCCGCTCGGCCACCGCGTCGTCGCCGAGCCGCTGGAGGATCTCCTGCGGACCGCCCTCGCTCGCCCAGCTCGGCAGCATCGCGGCCAGCGTCGTACAGCCCGGGGTGTAGGGGTACGTGTCCAGCGTGATGTCCGCGCCCGCCGTCAGCGCCTCGTCGAGCAGGCACAGCAGCTCGGGGGCGCGGCCCTTGTTGACGCCGAAGTTCATGGTGGCGTGCGCCAGATGCAGCGCGCAGCCGGCCTCGCGGGTCAGGGCCACCATCTCCTCGTACGCCTCCAGGGCGCCCGCCCCGTAGGAGCGGTGGTGGGGGCAGTAGTAGCCGCCGTAGGAGGCCACCACCCGGCACAGTTCGGTGAGTTCGGCGTCCTTGGCGTACATGCCGGGCGTGTAGGTGAGCCCGGACGACATGCCGACCGCGCCCTGCTCCATCCCCTCGGCGACCAGCCGGCGCATCCGCTCCAGCTCCTCGGGCGTGGCCTCCCGGTCCTTCCAGCCGACGGCCAGCATCCGGACCGTGCCCTGCGGGATCAGATATGCCGCGTTGACCGCGATGCCCTCGTCGAGACGGTCCAGGTACTCGCCCACGGACCGCCAGGTGAAGTCGGCGTCGTCGCCGTACCCGTTCCAGCCGGTGATGGCACGCCGCACCTCGGCGAGCGTGCGGTCGTCGACCGGGGCGTACGACAGCCCGTCCTGCCCGATGACTTCGAGCGTCACGCCCTGCGCGGCCTTGGCGCTGTGGTCCGGGTCGCGCAGAAGGGCGAGATCGCTGTGGGCGTGCATGTCGATGAAGCCGGGGGAGAGGACGAGACCCTCGGCGTCCAGCTCCCGTACGGCCCTGGGGCGTTGGCAGCCCGCCGCCGCGGCCTCCTTGACGATCGAGACGATCGTGCCGTTCTTGATCGCCACATCGGCGCGGTAGGAGGGGGCGGCGCTGCCGTCGACGACGTCCGCGTCCCGGATGACGAGATCGGCGAGATCGGCGAGATCGGCGAGATCGACGAGATCCACGGCGGCCTCCTAGAAGAAGGTGCGGATGTAGTCGACGACCGTGCCGTCCGCCTCGGCCACCGGGATGAGCTGCCACTTGTCGAAGGACGTGCATGGATGGGACAGACCCATGCCGATCCAGTCGCCGACCTCGACGTCAGCCTCCGGGGTCGTGCGCAGCCAGATGTGCTGGTCGGACAGGGCCGTCACCTCGATCCCGGCCGCCGGGCGCTCGGTACCGTCCCGGCGTACCACCTGGGCGACGGGCAGATCGAGGTCGTGGGCGGCATCCCGCTTCCCCGCGTTGACGAACGCCTGTTCAGCGGACGGACGCGACACCACCTGGGCCCACAGCCGGAACGCGGACTCCAGCGCGCCCTCCTCGGGCACCCGGTTGAACGGCGTCAGCCTGCGGTAGTGGACGTCGTCGTGCGAGACGTAGGCCCCCGAGCGCAGCAACTTCAGCACCGGCAGCGAGAGTTCGGGGATACCGGCGAAGACGTCGGCGACCGCGTCGAACCACTCGCTCCCGCCGGCGCTCAGCACGATCTCGTCCGCCCCCGCGAACCGTCCCGCCTTGTCGAACTCGGCGGCGATCCCGACCAGCCGGCGCAGCCAGGCCCGCACCCGCTCAGGGGAGGCCCCGGGGACCTGGGCCTCGTAACCCGCCACGCCCACCAGGCGCAGCGTCCCTGCGCCCGCCACCGCGTCGGCGACCGCGGTGGCATCCGCCTCTGTGCGCACGCCGGTGCGGGCTCCCTCGCCCGCGCCCAGCTCGACAACCACGTCCACCGGGCGGGCGGCCCCCTTGAGAGCGGCGTCCATCAACTCCACCCCGCGTACGGAGTCGACGTAGCAGACGAGGCGGAAGTCCGGGTCGGCAGCCAGCTCGGCGGCGAGCCGGCGCAGGGCCGCAGCGTCCACCAGCTCGTTGGCCAGGAAGATCCGCTGGATCCCGAACGCCCGCGCCACCCGCACCTGGTGCGGCATCGCGAGCGTGATGCCCCATGCGCCGTGCTGAATCTGACGGTGGAAGAGCTGCGGGGCCATGGAGGTCTTGCCGTGCGGCGCGAAGGCCAGGCCGTGCCGGGCGGCGTACGTCTCCATGAGCCTGAGGTTGTGGTCCAGTCGCTCGGCGGAGAGGGCGAGGACCGGGGTGGTGAAGCCGCCGGTGAAGAGGTTGCGGCGCTGGGCCGTCAGTTCGGCGAGCGTCAGGCCCTCGGCGTCCGGCGGGAGGCCCTTGAAGCGGTGGTCGACGCGTTCCTCGGCCAGGCGGGCGAGCGCTTCGGTGCTCATGGAGCCTCCCTGTCAGGTGTTGCAACATATGCAACGTCTATTGCGTATGGTGCTGAATGGTGTCTAGCATCTCGCCGACATCGGGTCAACGGAGCTGTCGCCGCTCGGATATCGACAGGAGTCATCATTCTCGGTGCTACTTACGGTTCGGTCGCTGCCCCCGCCGTCGTGGACGTCGTCGCGCTCGGGGAGTCCATGGTCACGTTCCTGCCGTCGCGGCCCGGGCGGCTCGCCGACGTGCCGTCCTTCGAGCGGGGGATCGGCGGCGCGGAGTCCAACGTGGCGTGCGTGCTCGCCGCCGTGGGGCACTCCGTGCGGTGGGTCGGCCGGGTCGGTGCAGACGGCTTCGGCGACCATCTCGTCGAGGCGATCGGGGCGTACGGGGTCGACGTCGCGTCCGTACGGCGGGATCCGGCGCGCCCGACCGGGATCTACTTCCGCACGGCGGGGGACCGGGCGACCGACGCCCACGAGGTGGCGTACTACCGGGCCGGGTCGGCGGCGTCGGCGATGGCGGTGGGGAACGTGGACCTGGACGCGGTGCGGGCCGGCCGCGTCCTGCATCTGTCCGGGATCACGGCCGCGCTGTCCGGCGACTGTCTCGACCTCATGTGGGAACTGACCGAGCCCCGGCCGGGACGGCCGCTCGTCTCCTTCGACGTCAACTACCGGCCGGGTCTGTGGCGCGACGCCGACGGCCCGCGCGTCCTGCTCGACCTCGCGCGCCGCGCCGACATCGTCTTCGTCGGCGCCGACGAGGCACGGGCCGCCTGGGGGCTGCACGGAGCGGGCGCCATCGCGGGCGAGCTGCGCGAACCGGAGCTCGTGGTCGTCAAGCAGGGCAGGGGCGGGGCCGTCGCGTTCGACCAGGACACCGATGGACTGGAGGACGCCGACGGCACCGCCACCGTCGTTCCCGCCCTGCGTGTCGACGTCGTCGCCGCCGTCGGCGCCGGGGACGCGTTCGCCGCCGGTTTCCTCTCCGCCACCCTGCGCGGGCTGCCCGTCCGCGACCGCCTCCGCCATGGCCACCTCATGGCCGCCGCCGCGCTCACCGTCCCCGGGGACCTCGCCGCCCCGCCGGCCCGCGACCACGCCGACCGCATGGCCGCACTGGACGACCACGAGTGGGAGACACTTCGACTCGGCCCAGGCTGGACCGAAGCCGACGCGCGGGCCGATGAGGAGGTACGTACGCCATGAGCCAGACCGTCGACCGGGCGCTGAGCATCCTGCCGCTGCTCGCCGAGGGACCCGCCGATCTCGGGCAGGTCGCCGACCGGCTCGGCGTGCACAAGTCCACCGCGCTCCGCCTCCTGCGCACCCTGCACGAGCACGGACTGGTCTACCGCCAGTCCGACCAGCGCTACCGCCTCGGCGCCCGCCTCTTCGCCCTCGCCCAGCAGGCCGTGGAGAACCTCGACGTCCGCGAGATCGCCCACCCCCACCTGGTCCGGCTCAACGAGGAGTGCGGTCACACCGTCCACCTCGCCGTGTACGAGGAGAACGAGGTCCTCTACATCGACAAGGTGGAGAGCCGCTACCCGGTGCGGATGTACTCCCGGATCGGGAAGCCGGTGGCCATCACCGTCGCCGCCGTCGCCAAGCTCCTCCTCGCCGACCTGCCGGAACCCGAGCGCCGGGCCGTCGCGGAGAAGCTCGACTACCCCCTCCACACGGCCCGTTCGACACCGAACGCCGCCGCCTACCTGAAGGAACTGGCACGCGTACGCGACCAGGGCTGGGCCACCGACCTCGGCGGCCACGAGGAGTCCATCAACTGCGTCGCCGCCCCCATCCGCGGCGCCGACGGACGGGCCGTCGCGGCCATGTCGGTCTCCGCGCCCAACGTCGTCGTCACCGCCGACGAACTCCTGACCCTGCTCCCCCTGGTACGCCGTACCGCGGACGCCATCAGCCGGGAGTACTCCGGCAACGCACCGGCGAAGGACACCGCATGACCGACAAGGACGCAGTATGACGGACAAGATCGCTCTGACCCCGAAGACCCACACCACGCCCCCCGCCAAGTTCTCGCACGGTGTGAAGAAGGGGAACATCCTCCAGGTCGCCGGACAGGTCGGCTTCCTGCCCGCCGAGGAGGGCAGGCCGCCCACGCCTGCGGGCCCGACCCTGCGCGAGCAGACCCTTCAGACCCTCGCCAACGTCAAGGCGATCCTGGAGGAGGGCGGCGCCGACTGGGACGACGTGATGATGATCCGCGTCTATCTGACCGACGTGGATCACTTCGCCGAGATGAACGAGATCTACAACAACTATTTCGAGGAGCAGGGCCTCACCCAGCCCCCCGCCGCCCGGACCACCGTCTACGTGGGTCTCCCGGCCGGCCTCCTCATCGAGATCGACGCGCTGGCCGTACTCGGCTGACCCGGCGTCACCCCGCCACCGCTCCCGCACTCCGTACGCCGGAAACGGCACGGCGCCCCTGTCTCCACCCCGGGGCGCCCTGCCGCGTTCCCCCCGCCGCCGTACAGCCGCGTCGCCATGTCGCGGTGGAGCGAAGATTCGTATAACGATGGTGGGGCCGACTGTGTCCGGCACAGGATCTTGGACCATACTGCCCGCTGTGGAGCAGCGCATTGGTTCGAGCAGCCAGCCCCTGGAGGGCGCCGGGATCGACCCGGCCTTCATCCCCGGGCTCATCTCACCCGTGTCCGGCGAACCGGAGGACGCGAAGCCGGAGGACACCGGGCCCGAGGCGGTGAAGCAGGAGGCCGCCTCCGAGGAGAAGTCCGCCGAGGAGCCCCGGGAGAAGGCCGAGGAGCCCGAGGAGGAGCCCGAGAAGGAGTCCGCCCCCGACGGCCCCGTCTTCGAGGCCTCCGACCGCCGCGCGAGGATCGTCGCGGACCACAGCGGCGTACGACTGAGCCTGGACGACCAGGAGTGCGAGTTCCGCTGGGACGAGGTCGGGGCCGTGGAGACGGAGACCGCGCGTTTCGGGAAGCGGTTCACGGTGACCGTGCACACGCCGGACCGCCGTTGGTACCCCATCGAGGTCGAGGCCGACTCCCGCGCGCGCTTCAGCGAGTGGGAGGCGCAACTGGACGAGGTCCTGGACGCCTACTTCGAGGACGGCGAGGAAGAACCCGCCGCCCCCGAGAAGGACGACGACTGATCTGCGCCGTCAGCTGCAGTACTGCGCCTCCTTGCCGATGGACCGGTACATGCAGTCGGCGTTCTCCAGCAACTGCAACACCGCGTCCCGGTTCCGCGACGTCTCCCGCTCGATGACCTCGTCGGGCGGGTAGAAGCCGCCGCCCGCACTGGACGTCGGATACATCTCGAAGGTGTAGTCGAAGATCTTGTGCACACCCCAGAGGTAGTCGTCGATCGAACCGTCCGTGATGTACAGGTCGCTCGACTGCTCGGGCGTGTAGCCGTTGCTCGCGGCCATCTTTTGGCCCACGGCCTTGAAGGCCGCGGCGTCGTCCGCCGTCATTCCGGTCGCGGTGTCGGCGGTCGTGTACCCGAAGGGCCACAGCACCAGTTCGCTGTACGTGTGGAAGTCGATGCCCGCCTTGATCTGCTGCTTCCCGCCGACGACCCGGCTGCGCACGAAGTCCGAGACCACCTTCACCTCGGGCGCCGACTCGGCGGACGCGCCCCGGTACGTCTCCGACGACGTGGACCCTGACGAACCCCCGCAGCAGCCCCACTTGTAGTTCCAGTTCCGGTTCAGGTCCGTACCGACGTACGACGAACCGGAGTTGGGCTGGCGGTTCTTGCGCCACGAGCGGTACGAGCCGGTCGCGATGTCGTACTCGCCGCCGTCCGGGTTGAGGTCCGGGACGATCCAGATCTCGCGGCTGTTGACGATGTTGGTGATCCGGGGGTCGCTGCCGTATCCGGCGCCCAGCTCGCGCAGCAGGTACAGCGCCATTTCCACGGTCAGGTGCTCACGCGCGTGCTGATGGAACGTGAACAGCACCTCGGGCTCGTTCTCGTCGGTCGCCACGTTGTCGCTGACCTTGATGGCGACGATGTCCCGGCCCTGGTACGACTTGCCGATCACCTGCTTGCTCATGATGTTCGGGTAGGCCGCGAGCCGCTGGTCGATCTCCGCGTTCATCTCGGCGTAGTTGTGGTATTTCGAGTCCGCCGGGGGGAAATCGAAGAGCCGTAGGCCGTCCGCGCCGCCCGAGCGGTCCGGGGCGGCGCCGAGCGGGCTGACCTCGTAGCCGAGCGCCCGCAGCTTCTTGACCTGGTCCGCGCGGCCGGAGACGACGACCGTCTCCTCGTCCGCCTCGTCGACCGTCACGCCGGTCTGCTGAATCGCCGTACGGGTCACCGGAGTCGTGCTCTGGTGGATCTCGTACTGGCGGACGTCGTCGGACGAGGGCGCCGCCTTCCGGGCATCGGATGCACCGTTCGCCACGGCGCCGGTGGTCGCGGACACGGGCGCCGCGAGGGCGAGCGCCAGCAGGGCGGCGAGGGCGGCGGTGCGTCTGCCGCCACGGGCACCAGAACCGCGTATGCGAAGTCGCATGAAGTCTCCTCGTTTCTCCAGGGGTTCCGGGGTCGCCGGATGTGGGGTGGAGCCGGGGGTGGTTCGTTCAGCGACGTACGTGCGGGTATCGCGACGCTCATGGTGCGGAAATGGCATGACCAGGTCAAGAGTCGGCAAAGGGTCCGGGGCGAGAACCGGTCAGTACGTGGTTCGGGCCCCGGGGGGTGCGACCAGCCCCGGGGCCCGGGTGCTCGGCGTGGCCTCAGCCGTGGGTCCACCACTTCGCGCTGGTGGCGATGGCCTCCATCTGCTTCAAGGTGAGCGCGGGGGCCGTACGGGTCGCGGCGGTGTGCTGGGTGCCGGAGTTGAAGGCGCTGATCACCACACGGCGACCGTCGGTGCGCATGGTGTCGACGGTCCACATGACGACTCCCTGGCCGCCCTTCTCGCCGGGCCCCTGGTGCGTGGCGACCTTGGTGCCGTCGGGCAGGGTCCTGGAGCCGGATCCGAAGAGCTGGCCCGCGACGTCGGACATGTCCGCCTGGACGTTGACCTGGACCATGCTCGCACCCTTGCCGTCGTCGAGGACGACGTACCCGAAACCGGGGTCCGCGACCCCCTTGGAGACGACCTTGACCCCCTTCGGCAGGAGGGAGGCGAGGGTGGACGACGCCGAACCGCCGGGGACAGCCCCCGACACGCTCGGCTCGGCCGTCGGCGTGCCCGGAGCCACGGGGATGGCGTCGGCGACAGCACGCCACTCAGGCGCGGTGACGAGCGTCTTCAGCTGGGCGGGGGAGAGGGGAGGCAGCTCTCGGCTGATGGGCGCGTCCTTCTCGGCGGCGGCGTTCCACTCCTGGACGCTGATGTGCTGCCCCTTCGGAGTGACGAGTTCGGCGGTCCACAGCTTTGTGTCGACGCGGCGGTCCGGATACTCGTACCCCTGGAGAACCATGAGCGTCGATCCGTCGGCGAGCGTGCTCGCAGTGCAGGCGTCGTACGGAATGAACACCTTGTCGGGGCATGCGGTGGTCTCGCGGGCCTGGCTGCTGCCGGGCCTGACGTGGTCCACCGAGACGGAGACGGCGGACTTTCCCTTGCCGTCGTCGTACACGACCCGGGCGTACGGCGTCAGCAGGTCGCCTGTTCCCCGCCCCTCTTCGTTGCTGAACTTCCCCTTGGGAAGCAGCTTCTTCAGGGTGCGGACGAGATCGTCGCCGGTCACGGCGGACGGCCGCGAGGACGAGGCGGCCACGGTCGACGGGGCCGACGTGCTGCCGGCCACGGAGTGCCGCCGTCCGCCGTCCGCCTGGACGCCGGGCAGGACGAGCGTCCCGCCCAGCCCGACGAGTGCGACCCCGGTCACGCCCCCCGCGATGGCGGCCCGGCGGTGGCGGAGTCTGCGGCCCCGCGTCTCGCCGCGGGCGGCCAGGTCCAGCTGGTGGCTCTCGAAGGTACCGCCGGCGTGACGCAGGGCTGCGGCGAACCGGTCCTCGAAGGGGTCGTGCTCTTCAACGGGCATGGCAAAACCGCCGTTTCTGCGGATTGGGTGGTGGTCGTGGCCGGTTGGGCGGGGTGACCCGGGATCCCCGGAAATCCCGGGGATCCCGGAGGTGGGTCAGGGTCTCGCGTACTCACTGAGGGCGTCGCCGAGCAGGGCGCGCAGCCGGGCGAGTGCGCGGACGCAGCGGGTGCGTACGGCGGCCGAGCTGGTGTTCATCGCGGCAGCGGTCTCCTCGATGCTGCGGTCCTCCCAGTACCGCAGGACGACCACGGCACGGTCCTTGGCGGACAGCCGCCCGAGCGCCTCGACGAGGGTGAGCCGCAGCGGGGTGTCGCCCGACGTCTCCGGATCGGGGACGTCGGGGAGCACATCGGTGGTGCGTTCCCTGCGGCTGCTGTGGCGCCGCTGATGGGCGAGGAACGTACGGGTGAGGACGGTCTGGGCGTACCCGGCGGGGTTGTCGACGCGGGAGATACGGCCCCAGCGCAGATACACCCGGCCGAGGGTCTCCTGGACGAGGTCCTCGGCGAGGTGGGTGTCGCCACCGGTCAGCAGACAGGCGGACCGGTACAGATGCCCGGCGCGCGCGGAGGCGAACTCCGGGTATCCGTCGCTGCGCCGTAGTCTCATACGTCCCCCGATTCCCCGTTTCACCGGTCCCTCTGTACCGCCCTCACTTCATTGATGCGGTGGACCCCCGGGAATGTTTCAACACGATTCGGGGCCCGGGATACTGATCATCCACGACTCGCCGTGCGAGCGGGACGGGACACGAGGGGAACGAGGACGATGCAGCAGCCGGGGTACGGCCACCAGCCACCGCAGGCGGGTCCGCCGGGTTTCGGCCCGCCACCACCGGCCTACGCGCCGTACCCGTCATTTCCGGCCCCGGCCCTCCAAGTTCCGCCCGGACCGGACTTCCTGGCCGCCGACCGCCACAACTCGGTCGTGGTGGACGCGGCGGGCGTCTCCTTCGAAATGCTCGGCATGACGGCGGACTTCCCGTGGCCGGTGATCCGCAGCGTCCACTATCGCGAGAGCCCCAACGGCAGGACGCTGCTGATGGTGGGGGTGGTGCACGTCGACGGCAGGGTGTACGAGTGCGTGGTGGACGCGAAGCGCCGGGAGGGACTGCAGGAGTGGTTCGGCCAACTGGCGGCGGTGCTGGGGCACTACCGCCCGATGGGCTGACCCGCGGCAGAGCCGGAGGCCGGGCGCCCGACCGCGGATGACGGATGCGCGGTGCCGCCTCGCTCGATCACGCGGCGGCACCGCATCCAGGTCAGCTCACGCCCCGCCTACGGCAGCGCATGCACATGCGGCCCCACGGCGTTCGACCACGCATTCCCCGCCGCCGCATCCCAGTTGGTCGACCACGTCATCGCGCCCCGCAGGTCCGGGTACGTACTCGACGGCTTGAACGAGCCGCAGTTCGTGGTCCTCGTCAGGCAGTCCAGGGCGTTGTTCACCACCGTCGGTGACACGTACCCGCTGCCCGCCGCGCTCGTCGAGGCCGGGACGCCCAGGCCCACCTGGGACGGGGACAGGCCGCCTTCGAGCTGGATGCAGGCCAGAGCCGTCAGGAAGTCCACCGAGCCCTGGCTGTAGACCTTGCCGTCGCAGCCCAGCATCGAACCGCTGTTGTAGTACTGGGTGTTGACGACCGTCAGGATGTCCTTGATGTTCAGCGCCGTCTGGAAGTACGCGTTCGACGTCGACTGCATGTCGATGGTCTGCGGGGCCATCGTGATGATCAGTGACGAGCCCGCCTTCGTGGACAGTTGGCGCAGCGCCTGCGTCATGTAGGTCGCGTTCAGCCCGTTCTCCAGGTCGATGTCGACGCCGTCGAAGCCGTACGTCTGCATCAGCGAGTACACCGAGTTCGCGAAGTTCGCCGCCGACGTCGAGTCGCTCACCGAGACCGTGCCGTTCTGGCCGCCGACCGAGATGACGACCTTCTTCCCGGCCGCGTGCCTGGCAGCGATGTCCGCCTTGAACTGGTCCACCGTGTAGCCGCCCAGACCGGACGAATCGAGGGTGAAGGACACCGCGCCCGGCGTGGTCGTCGCGTCCGCGAACGCCACCGCGATGATGTCGTACTGCGACGGGACGTCCGAGATCTTCTGGACCGTCGCGCCGTTGTTGAAGTTCTGCCAGTAGCCCGTCACCGCGTGCTTCGGGAGCGATCCGCCTCCGCCGCCCCCGCCGGAGGCCGAAGTCGTCGCCGTCACCGTCGAGGACTTCGGCGACTCACCCGCCGCGTTCGTCGCCGTCACCTGGAAGGAGTACGACGTCGACGGGGACAGGCCCGTCACCGTCGCCGATGTGCCCGTCACGGACGCCACCTTCGTGCCGGACCGGTACACGTTGTAGCCCGTCGCGCCCGATGCCGCGGTCCAGGACAGGGACACCGACGAGGACGTCGTGGAAGCGACCGACAGGCCCGTCGGGGCCGCGGGCACCGTCGGTGCCGGGTCGCCGCCACCGCCCCCGTCCGGGCCGTACACCGACACGTCGTCCGCGTAGTACGCCGCCTGGCCGTACCAGCCGTGCAGGTACACCGTCACCGATGTCGTCGAGGCGCCGGTGGTGAAGGTCGTCGACAGTTGCTTCCAGCTCGTCGAGTCCGGTGTCCACGTCGACACATCCGTCGTGCCCGTGCCCGTCGCGCCCAGGAAGGCGTATCCGCCCTGCACCCACGCGCTCAGCGTGTACGTCGAGTTGGGCGTGACCGCGACCGTCTGTGCGCACTGGGCGTAGTCCTGGCCCGCCGGGGTCGCCTTCAGCGCGGCCGCGCCGCCGTGCACCGGGGACGACACCGTCGTGCCGCTGCCCGCCGAACAGGTCCAGTTGTTCAGGCCCGACTCGAAGCCGGCGTTCTTGACGTTGTTCACGTCCGCGGCCGACGCATGGCCGGCGCTCAGGAAGGAGAGGGCGAGCGCGGCGACGGCGGCCCCGGCCAGTGTCCGTCTGCGGCGGAGCATGCCTGGTACACGGTCCACTTCAGCCTCCGATGTGGGGAGAGGAAAGGGCAGGAGGGCATTGCGGAACGGTGGCCACCGCCTGGTGAAACGAATTTGGTCCAGACCAATTGGCTTGTCAAGACCTCTGGCAGCGCCAACGGCCTTACATCCGGGTCGAGTTGAGGCATATGCCCCTACTCTGTGTCGATCATGTCCGCACCTTCGGTGAGATGATCTTCCGGATTCTGTGTTGAGCCGGGCATGCCGTGGATATGGTGCTGTTGCAGGACGATGCAATTGGACGTCACAGGGGCCAACTGGGGCGGTGGTCGACCACCCCGCCGCAGTGAACGGGGTGGTGTGCAGCCGTGCCGACCGCGATAGCCGTCACCAGTTCCGATCTGGTGCTGCCGCCGCTCGACCGGCAGACCCCGCCCGCCGCCGTCCAGCCGCAGCCCACGCTCGAACAGTCCCTCAACGGGATGCACGCGCTGATCGAGCAGCACGGGTATGTCATCGCCCTGCATCCCGCGGACGGGGACGACCCGGCCGTACAGCGCCTGCGTACCGTCCGTTCCGTCCTGGAGAGCGACCGCATCGCGCTGCTCGGCATCGACCTGCCACCGCTGGGACTCGCCCTGCTGGCACAGCAGTTACGACAACTCTCCGTCTGCGACTTCAGTCCGGGGGTGCTGGCGTCCTCCGCCCGCCTGCTCGCCCACTACATCTACGCCGGGGCCCTCCTCGGCTCGGTCGCCAAGCTCGACCGGGTCGCCGTCCCACTTTCGTCCCACGCCAAGTCCTGGGTGCCGAGCGCTCAGTTCGCCGTACTCGCCAATCCGCGTCCGCAGCTCGTACGCGTCGCGCAGGAGGAGTTACCGGGCCCCGAGTTCGGCACCCGGATGCTCGTCGCCTCCGGGCAGCCGCCCTCGGACTGGGTCACCGCCTCACTCGCGCCCGCCTGGGCCGTGCAGGGCGTCGCGACGGTGCCTCTGCCGGAGGAGTCCGCGCGCTGGTGGGGCACCAACCGGCTCGTCGAGTTCGCGGCGGGCCTGCACGACGTGTCCGTGCTGTATCAACTCGTCTCGTCCGTACGACGCGAGGTGTGCCACTGGTGCGGTCTCGAACTCATCGGTGACCGTTGCGGGTTCTGTGCCGCGCCCCTGCCACCGCCCCCCGAACAGCAGCCGTCCGCCACCGTCCGTGCCCTGCCCCGAGGCGGCACGTAGGCCCGTACGTACAACTCCACAGCAAACGACCAAGCCCACGGCTAGCCCGCTCGACCGCCCGACCCGCCGTCCCCACGCTCCGATCGAGGTTGTCCGCGCTTATGAACTCACGCCAGCGCCGCGGCGTCATCCTGCTGGTCCTCTCGGCCCTCGCCGCCGTCGGCGCGTTCGCCGGAGTGCTGTCGGTGATCCGCGACGTGAACTCGAAGGTCGGCCCCGAGGTCACGGCGTACCGGCTCAAGAGCGACATCGCGCCCTACAAGGAGCTCACGGCCGACCAGTTCCAGAAGATCTCCATGCCCAGACGATGGCTGTCCGCCACCGCCGTCACCAGTCTCAGCCAGATCCGGGGCAAGATCGCGGTGACCAAGCTGGAGCAGGGGTCGCTGCTCCAGACCGACATGATCGTCGACCGGCCCGAACTCCAGCCGGGACAGCAGGAGATCGCGATCATGATCGATGCGTCGACCGGTGTCGCCGGAAAGATCGACCCCGGGTCGCGGGTCAACATCTACGCCACCTTCAAGGCCGCGAACGACAAGAGCAAGGACGAGTCCAAGGTCATCGTGACCAACGCCCGCGTCCTCGACGTCGGAAAGCTCACCGCGCTGGATCCGGGGCAGTCGAGCGACGACCGCCGCCGCACCGCCACCGAGGCCGTCCCCATCACCTTCGCGCTCGACACGGCGGACGCCCAACGGGTCGCGTACGCCGAGTCGTTCGCCGAACACGTCCGGCTCGCGCTGGTCGCGGGCGGCTCCCAGACCGTGATCGCCCCGGGCGACCGCACCTACACCCTCGACCAGGACAAGTAGGAGGCCACGCATGAGGTCCGTTCCGGCCCACAGCGGGCCTGTTCCCAGGGGGGCCGTGCCCGCTGGGGGCGCCCCCACCGGGTTCGTCGCTGCCGGTTGTTTCCGTCGGGGGTCGGTCCCTGCGGGGTTCGTTGCTGCCGGTTGTTTCCGTCGGGGGTCGGTCCCTGCGGGGTTCGTTGCTGCCGGTTGTTTCCGTCGGGGGTCCGTTCCTGCGGGGTTCGTCGGCGCTGATTGCTCCCGCCGGGGTGTCATCCCCACGAGGGCCTTCGCCGCCGGCTTCGTCCCTGCGGTGACCGCCCCCGCGGTGTGCGCCCCCGCGGTGTGCGCCCCCGCGGTGTGCGCCCCCGCGGTGTGCGCCCCCGGGGTGACCGCCTCCGCCGAGCCCGCCCCCACGGTCTCCGCCGTCTCCGCCCCTACGGAGTCCCGCCGATGACCATCCGCATCCTCCCCGCCGTCTCCGACCTCGACTCCGCCCGCGCGCTCACCACCCTGCTCAGCCGGCTCGCCGACGCCGAGCCGGCGCCTCCGGTCCACGACTCCACGGCCCTGCTCGACACGCTGGCGCGCCTGGCCGGAGAGTCCCTCGACGAGCTGCCCGAGGTCGTGGTCGTGCATGAGCGGATCGGGCCGGTTCCCGCGCTCGACCTGATCCGCGATCTGGTGATGCGGTTCCCGGCGGTCGGGGTCGTCCTGATCACCGCCGACACCAGCACGGGCGTACTCACCGCGGCGATGGACTCCGGCGCCCGCGGCATCGTCACCCTGCCCCTCGGCTACGACGCCCTCGCCGAACGCGTCCAGGCCGCCGCCGCCTGGTCGGCCGGTATGCGGCGCCATCTGAGCAGCGGCACCCCCGAGCTGTACGCCGGCCCCGGCGGCACCCTGGTCACGGTGTCCGGTGCGAAGGGCGGCGTCGGCGCGACGGTCGCGGCGGTCCAGCTGGCGCTCGCGGCACGCGCCTCGGGCCGTACGGTCGCCCTGGTCGACCTCGATCTGCAGTCCGGCGACGTCGCCTCGTACCTGGACGTGCAGTTCCGGCGCTCTGTCGCCGACCTCGCCGGGATCACGGACATCAACCCCCGCGTCCTCCAGGACGCGGTCTACACCCACGACAGCGGCATCGGACTCCTGCTCGCCCCCGCCGAGGGCGAACGCGGCGAGGAGGTCACCGACCGGGTGGCCCGCCAGGTCCTGGGCACGCTTCGTTCCCGCCACGACGTGGTGATCGTCGACTGCGGCTCCCAGATGAACTCCGCGACCGCCGCCGCCGTCGAGGTCGCCGATCACGCGCTGCTGGTGGTCACCCCGGACGTGGTCGCCGTCCGAGCCGCCAAACGCATGGTCCGCCTCTGGGACCGGCTCCAGATCCGCAAGGCCGAGGAGACGCTCACGGTCGTCAACCGTCTCTCGCGCGGTACGGAGATCCAGCCCGCCCTCGTCGAACGCGTCACCGGTACGAAGGTGGCCCGCGCAGCGGTCCCGGCCGCCTTCAAGGAACTCCAGTCGGTCGTGGACGCCGGGCGCCTCCAGGACCTCGACGCCCGCTCCACGGTGAAACAGGCGCTGTGGGCGCTGGCGGGCGAACTCGGTCTGGTGGCGGTGCAGGAGGGCGGCGGCGGGCGGCGGCGGAAGGTGTCGTCGGACCGGGGAGCGCTGACCCTGTGGCGCAAGGGCGGCGACCGGGGCGCGGTGACCCTGGAGTTCGCCGGGATGTTCCCGCTCCTGCTGGTCGTGATGGCGCTCCTGTGGGAGTGCGCGCTGTACGGCTACACCTACTCGCTGGCGGGCAACGCGGCGGACGAGGCGGCGCGGGCGGCCACGGCGGCGTACGCCGTACAGGGCGATGTGGCGGGGGCGTGCCGGTCGGCGGGTGCCGCGCATCTGCCGGGTGCGTGGAAGGGCGCCGACATCAGCTGCACCCCGGCGGGTTCGGTGATGAAGGCGACGGTCACGGCGAACGTCCCGCTGTTCTTCCCGGGCGTCAACCCCGGCTGGTCGGTGAACGGCTCGGCGGGGGCCGCGCTGGAGGGGAACGGTCAATGAGGGCTCTTCTCCGTCGCCGTGAGGCGGCCCCGCCCCGAAGGTGGGCCCGTCGCTGGAACGACCGCGGCGTCTCCATGCTGGAGTTCGCCGGTTTCCTGCCCATCCTTCTCGTGATCGGCATGGCCGCCATCCAGCTCGGCCTCATCGGCTATGGCATCAACCAGGCCGGCACCGCCGCCCGGGCCGCAGCCCGCGTCGCCTCCCAGAACGGCGACGGGGCGGCAGCGGGTGCGGCGGCCGTCAGCGGCTGGCTCAGCCCCCAGGTGAACGCCCCCAAGGGCCCCGACACCACGACCGCCACCGTCACCGTCCACGTCCCCGCCGTCATCCCCCTCTTCCGCGGCTGGGACGTCACCCGCCACGCCACCATGCCCTCCGACCACTGAACCCCTCACGAACAGAGAGGAGCTGACGACCGACATGAGCCTCCGCTCCCGTATCGCCGCCCCCGACGACGGCGGAGCCGCCCGCGAGGACGGACATCTCGTCGCGGTCTACCGCGCCAAGCTCCTCGAAGAGATCGACCTCGCCGAGATGTCCGGCCTCGCGACGGCCGAACGCCGGGTCCGTCTGGAACGCGTCCTCGGCCACATCATCAGCCGGGAAGGGCCGGTCCTCTCCTCCGCCGAGCGCTCCCAGCTGATCCGCCGGGTCGTCGACGAGGCCCTCGGACTCGGCGTCCTCGAACCACTTCTCGCGGACGCGTCGATCACCGAAATCATGGTGAACGGCCCGGACTCGATCTTCGTGGAGCGGGCGGGCCGTGTGGAACAGCTTCCGCTCCGCTTCGCCTCCACCGAGCAGCTGATGCAGACGATCGAGCGGATCGTCTCGACCGTCAACCGGCGCGTCGACGAGTCGAACCCGATGGTCGATGCCCGCCTCCCCACCGGCGAACGCGTCAACGTCATCATCCCGCCGCTCGCGCTGACCGGCCCCACCCTCACCATCCGCCGCTTCCCGCGCGCGTACACGTTGCCCGAACTCATCGGCCTCGGCTCGCTCGACGAGCAGATGCTGATGCTGCTCGCCGCCTTCGTCCGCGCCCGCTTCAACCTCATCGTCAGCGGCGGTACGGGCTCCGGGAAGACGACCCTGCTCAACGCCCTGTCCGGGCTCATCCCGTCCCACGAGCGCATCATCACCATCGAGGACTCCGCCGAGCTCCAGCTCCAGCAGGAGCATGTGATCCGCCTGGAGTCCCGCCCGCCGAACGTCGAGGGCAAGGGCCGGATCACCATCCGCGACCTGGTCCGCAACAGCCTCCGGATGCGCCCCGACCGCATCATCGTCGGTGAGGTCCGCGGCGGCGAGACCCTCGACATGCTCCAGGCGATGTCGACCGGCCACGACGGATCGCTGGCGACCGTCCACGCCAACTCCGCCGAGGACGCGCTGATGCGGCTGCAGACCCTCGGCTCCATGTCCGAGGTGATGATCCCCTTCGAGGCGCTCAAGGACCAGATCAACTCCGCGGTGGACGTGGTCGTCCAGCTCGCCCGGTACGCCGACGGCTCCCGCAAGGTCGTGGAGGTCGCCCTCGTCGTGTCGCACGGCCGGGACCAGTTCCGGATCACCACCGTGTCCCGTTTCGTCCCCCAGCCCCTCGGCCCCGACCGGATCGTCCGCGGCCGTTTCGAGCACCTCCCGCTGCCGCGCCCGGTCGCGGAGAAGCTGTACGGCGCGGGTGAACCGCTCCCGCCGGCCTTCGGCGTCGCGGAGGCCATCGACGTACTCAACACGAGGCAGGCCATCGGATGATCCCCGTTCACGAGAGGAGCGAGCCATGAACGACCCCGCCCTCCTCGCCCTCGGCGCCACCGTCCTCACCGGCACGCTCGCCGTCGCCGGCGTGCACAGCTACGTTTCCGGCCGCGCCCAGCGCCAGGCGCTCGTCGACCGGCTCTCCGGCGCCCAAGCGAGCCCGATCCGTACGGCGGCGGGCCGGATACGGCGTTTCACGAGCATCGACCGGCGGCTGCGCCGCACCCGTCTGGGCCGCACCATCCAACTGCGCCTCTCGGCGACCGGACTGGATCTGACGGCGGGGGAGTTCTTCACCTACGTCAGCGCCGTCGTCGTCGCGCTGTGGCTGATCGCGGCGTCGACGCTGGCCCCGTTCTTCGGCCCGATCGCCGCGCTGGTCGCGGTGTGGAGCGCGGTCATCTTCCTCAACTGGCAGCGGCAGAAACGCATCGAGGCCTTCATCAACCAGCTCCCGGACGTGGCCCGCCTCCTGGCCAACGCCACCGCCGCCGGACTCGCCCTGCGCACCGCCCTCGCCATGGCGGCGGAGGAGCTGGAGGCCCCGGCCGGCGAGGAACTCGCCCGGGTCGCCGACCAGTTGACGCTGGGCCGTTCGGTGGACGACACCCTCGACGAACTGGCCGAACGCCTGCCGTCCCGGGAGCTGATCGTCCTGGTCACCACGCTCGTCCTGGCCAACAAGGCGGGCGGCTCGGTGGTGAGTTCACTGCGCAACCTCACCCAGACCCTGGAGGACCGCAAGGAGACACGGCGCGAGGTCCGCACCATGCTCTCCGAGGTCAACGCGACGGCGTTCACGGTGCCGATGCTCGGCCTGGGCTCCCTGATTCTGGTCAACTCCTCGAACAAGGGTGCGCTGGAGCGTGTCACCGGCTCCCCGCTCGGCCAGGGACTGGTCCTCCTCTCCCTGGGCCTCTACGCGGTCGGCTTCTTCGTCATCCGCCGACTCGGCAAGATCGAAGTGTGAGGGGGAGACCGCGATGCTGCCCTTGCTCCTGGCCCTGCTGACGGCGGTTTCGGTCGCCGGGACCCTCCTGGGCATCCGTATGATCCGCGCGGACGCGAAACTGCCGAGCGACCTGGCGCTCGCCCTGGAGGTCGGCGCCGGCCGGGTCTCCACGGCGGGTTCGGCGATCGACCGCCTCGGAATGCGCTTCGCCCCGCTCGTCCTGCGCCTGATGGGCCCGCGCCGCGTCGACGCCAAGCGCCGCCGTATCGACATGGCGGGCAACCCGGGTGGTCTCACCCTCAACAGATACGCCGCGCGCCGGGCGGTGTACGGCACCTTCGGCCTCGTCATGGGTCTGATCTTCCTGACGAATGGTCAGCTGATCTTCTCCGTGGCCACGTTCGCCTTCGGGTTGCTGGCCGCCGACGCCCTGATCTGGCAGGCCATCCGGGAACGCAAGGACGTCATCGACCGCACCCTGCCGGACTTCCTCGACGTCCTCGCGGTCGTCGTCTCGGCGGGCCTCGGCTTCCGCCAGGCCCTGGACCGCGTCGCGGAGAAGTACGAGGGCCCCTGGGCGGACGAACTGCGCATCACCCTGCGCCAGATGGACATGGGCGTGAGCCGCCGCCAGGCCTTCGACGAACTCCGCAGGCGCAACTCCTCCGAGCAGGTCGCCCAGTTCGTCTCGGCCCTTCAGCAGGGGGAGGAGCTGGGCTCCCCGATCGCCGAGACCCTGATCCTGCTGGCCACGGACATGCGGCGTACGGACGCCCAGAACGCCCGCCGCCGCGCCGCGAAGACCATCCCCAAGGCCACGCTGGTCACCCTGGTGTTCATGCTCCCCGCGACGATGATCCTGATCGCCACGGGCATGTTCCTGGGCTCGGGGACGAACTTCGGATCGATCCTGGGCCGATGATGAGCAGCCGTGCCGGTCGGCCCACTCCCGGGTACCTCGAGGACGACGCCCCGCCGCCCGCCAGCGTCCGCCTCCAGCTGAGCGCGCTCCAGGCCCTGTGCCGCCAGACGGTCGCCGTGCGGCTCGCCATGGTGGTGATCGGCGCGCCCTTCGCCCTGGCCCATGCCCCGGACGGCGCAGCCCGCTACGCGGCCCTTGCGGCAGCCGTCCTCGGTGTCATGGCCTCGTACGCCGTGCTGCGCGACTGGGAGCGGGTGGGCCCCCGTCTCCTCGCCCATCCCACCCTGATGGCGCTGGATCTCCTCTTCGTGGCCACCCTGCTCCTCACCGCGTCCCCCGCCTCTCCGCTCGCGTACGCCACGGTCTGCACCCCCCTGCTCTCCGGTCTGCTCTACGGCTGGCGGGGCGCCGGTGTAATCACCGGTCTCCAACTGGCGGTCGTGCTGGCGGTGTTCCGGGCCTGGGCGCACCGCCCCGGCGCCGGTGTCAGCACCCTCCTCATCGCCGGGTTCTGTGTCGCCGCGGGCATCATCGGCGTGACCCTGCGCAACCTGATGTTCCGCTTCGGCGCGGCCAGCGAGGCGCTGTCGGAGGCGAATTCCCGCCTCGCGGCGGCGGAGGCCGTCGAGTCCGAACGCGCCCGGCTGGCCCGGGAGATGCACGACTCGGTGGCGAAGACGCTGCACGGTATGGCCCTGGCGGCCGAGGCCCTCGCGGCCTCGGCGGACCATGGCGATCCCGAGACGCTCAGGCGCCAGGCGACCCTGGTGGCCGATGCGGCGCGCCGGGCGGCGGCGGAGTCCCGCGACCTGTTGTCGGACCTGCGCCGGCGTACGGACTTCACGTCGGCGAACCTGGATGTGACGGCCGAACTCGGTGTCCAGGTACGGGAGTTCGCGGGGCGTACCGGGGTGGAGGCCGACCTGAGGAAGCCGGACGCCCCGCTGCTCCTGCCGTACGCGACGGCACACCACGTCCTGGCCATCGCCTCGGAGGCACTGGAGAACACGCACCGCCACGCCCACGCGACCCGTGTACGGATCACCCTCGCCGCCGCCGCCGCCGACGACGACGCCGACGTCGTCGGCGACACGGCCTTCGGGCTACGGATCGAGGACAACGGTGTCGGCCTGCCCTCGACCGCCAGGCCCGAGGACCTGGCGAAAACCGGCCACTTCGGTCTGCTCGGCATGGCGGAGCGCGCCGCATCTCTGGGCGGCCGTCTCCGCCTGGGCCGCTCACCGCTGGGCGGCGCCGAGATCGATCTGTACGTCCCCCGCTCCACAACCGCTCCCCACAGCCCCCAAGAGGAGGCCGCACATGCCTGAACAGGCACTTCCCGGCCCGCCCCTGCGTGTCCTCGTGGTCGACGACAACCCGGTCGTACGGGCCGGCCTGGCCGCCCTGCTGTCCGTCCACCGTGACATCGAGGTGGTGGCGGAGGCGGCGGACGGCGCACAGGCGCTCGACTGCGCCGCCCACCACCGCCCGGACGTCGTCCTCCTGGACGTCCGCATGCCCGGCACGGACGGCCTGACGGCGCTGCCCGAACTGGCCCGCGTGGCCCCCGTGATGATGCTGACGTACAGCCGGGAAGCCGAGGTGGTGGCGCAGGCGCTGAGCCTCGGGGCCTGCGGCTATCTGGTGCACGGCGAGTTCACGGCGGCCGAACTGATCACAGCGGTACGGGGCATGCGGGATGGACGCGCGACGGTCTCGTCGGCCGTGTCCGCCTCTTCCCTCCCTGCCTCGTCTCCCACTGGTCCCACTGGTCCCACTGGTCCCAATGTCTCGTCTTCGCTCGGTGTTTCGTACGAACAGAAGGAAAGCGCTTCGCACCTGCAACCAGTTGTGGCACATTCGTCGAAGGCTCGGGCAGCCCGTGCGGGGGGTCCTCGGCGCCGTGCCGTGAGGTGGCTGGACTTCGGTCTGAGTTCAAGGGAGGTGGAGGTCATGGATCTCATCGCGTCCGGTATGAACAACCGGCAGATCGCCGCCGCCTGCTTCATCAGCGAGAAGACGGTCAAGAACCACATCAATCGCATCTTCGCAAAGCTGCACAGTTCTTCGCGGAGCGAAGCGATCGCCCACTGGCTGGGCACGGCGCGGGAGGGGTGGAGCCGATGACCGGCCGGCCGCGCGGAAGTTGGGCCCCTGGACCCACTCGGAGTGAAGGCGCTTTCACGTACGGTGCATGGGTTGGGCTTGGCCGCATCGGGCGGGAGGGCAGGGGCCGTGGTGACCAGGGTGAGGCAGAGGGTCGGTGTGTGGGGGCGGACCGTGGTGTCCCGGATGCGGGGGGACGGGCGGGATGCGGGGGCCGGGTTCGTGGAGTACGCCGGCTTGATGATCATCATCGCCGGGATCTTCACGTTGATCGACCAGATCGGCCTGGACGGGCTGATCTCCGGGGCGATCCGGAACGCCGTCATGTCGGTCACCGGCGGCGGCTGACACCGCCGAGGCTTCGCGACGACCGAGGGCAGATGCTCCCCCTCTACATCTGGCTGACGGGGATCCTGCTGTTCGTCGCGTTCGCCTTTTTCGCCTTCGCTCAAGCAGCGTCCGCCCGCAATGGAGCTCAATCCGCGGCGGACGCTGCTGCGTTGGCGGCTGCGCAGGACTCGCGCGACGAGCTGATGACCGGTCTGGCAGACGCCGTCGGCGGCCATGACGACAAGTGGCTGAACTGGTTGAAGGGCGATCTCTTCAAGGGCGCGGGAGCCCCAGCGGCAGCCGAACGGCTCGCCGCCGCGAACGACTCGACCGTGCAGGGCGTCGACCCCACAACGGTGAACGGCTATCCCGGATACCGGGTGGCGATCGAGACGCGCTACACGGTCGGGAACTCCATCATCCCGGGCACGGAGACGCGGCACGCCAAGGCCGAGGCCACCGCGGTGATCCAGCCGCGCTGCACCTTCGCCCAGGACGCCGATCCGAAGAAGCCCGTGCGGCTCGACTGCGACGGCCGGTCCGTCGACATCAATCCCGAAGATTTCCATTCGGACGACCTTCCTGACGCGTCCGTGCTGTTCTCTGTGCATCTGGCCGAGTGAGAGGAAAGCCGTACAGATGTTTCTTCGGCGCACCATGAAGGGCCGCAGGGCGCTGTCCGCAGTGGCGATCACGACCGGGCTGCTCCTCACGGTGGCCGGGTGTGGCGGTGGAGGCGGTGGCGGGAAACCCAGCGCCACGAACTCTTCCGCCAAGTCCACTGCGGGGGCCGGCGGCAGTGGGAGTCAGCAGTCCTCCGCACCCCCTGCGGACAAGGTGCTTGTGGAGGTGAAGAGCGGTGACATCACGCTCTCGGTGACCTCCGCGGTCCGCGACCAGGGCGGCTTCGTGACCGTAAGCGGCACGGTCACCAATAACGGCGGCCAGTTCTGGATCGCGTCGAACTGGCGGGGCGACGAGCGCGAGTTGAGCAGGAACGGCGCCTCCTTGGCCGGGGCTGCCCTGATCGACAGCACGGGCAAGAAGAAGTACCTCGTCCTGCGGGACACCCAGGGGCGCTGCCTCTGTACCAAGTTCGACGGTGGCGGCGTGGCCGCGGGGAAGTCGGCCGACTGGTTCGCCCAGTTCCCCGCCCCGCCCGAAGGCACCACCAAGGTCGACTTCCAGGTCGGCTCCATGCCCCCCGCCCCCATCAACCTCTCACAGGGGTGAGCCCCATGCGTCTCACCCCCACCGCCGCCACCCTCTCGCTCCTCACCGCCCTCACTCTCGCCACCGGCCCCCAGGCCATCGCCGACGACAACCCCAGCGCACCGCCCGGCACCGTCGCCACCTCCCCACCTCCGTCCGTCGACCCCAAGAGCCCCGGGCTGAAGCTCGCCGACGGGGCCACCCTCGCGCCCGCCAAGGTGCTGGACATCAAGTCCGTCGTGGAGGACCTCGGCGGTGAGGAGCGGCGGTCGGACACCAACGCGAGCGTCACGTTCGCGCTCCAGGCGGAGGTGTTGTTCTCCAAGGACAGCGCCAAGCTGAACCCGGAGGCCCGTTCCCGTATCGACGCCATCGCGGACGAGATCAAGAAGCAGAACGCCACAAGCATCCGCGTTTTCGGCTTCACCGACAATCTGGGCACGTACGCCCACGGCCTGGTCCTCTCCAAACAGCGCGCGGAGGCCGTGCACGACCAGCTGGCCGCGACGCTCGGCGGGAACATCACCTTCGAGGTGCGCGGCTACAGCGAGGACTACCCGATCGCCGACAATTCCACGGAGGAGGGCCGCCGCAAGAACCGCCGTGTGGAGGTGTCGTTCCCGAGGGGCGGGTCGTCGCACGGTGCGGGCTCGGGCATCTCCGCGGGGTGATGCGCTTTCTAAAAGCAGAACAAAGGGATCTCCTCAATTGCGTAGGAATTCAGTAAGAGGGAGATCTTTAAAATTAAACCTGAATTCCTTTGAACGGACTGTGCCCCTTTCTCGTATTCATCGGCAACAAGCAGGACAGCCCCGGTGACGGGCCACGAGAAAGGAGCCGTAACCCATGGCATTCGACAAGATCATGCTGGGCAAGAAGGCGAAGAAGAAGGAAGCCGGCTGCGCCGCCAAGGAAGGCCACAAGAAGAACCACCACAAGAAGCACCACCGCAAGCACAAGAAGGCCGCCAAGTAAGAGGACCGGCAAAAAGCCATCCCGCGCCGGGATCCGTCCGCACCGTCCGCAAAGCCGGGAGCGGACGGATTCCGGCGCACCCTTTGACCGGGCTGCGCCCAGGGAGCATCGGCCACCCATGAGTACCGCCGCACAGATAACCACCCCCGTGGCCGATGCCGGCACCCGCGCCCGGATACGCCACGCCCGCATATCGCCCTCCGCCGCGTTCCGGAAGTTCTGGCCGCTGGTACGCGTGAACCGTGTCGCCGTTCTGGCGTCCGCCCTGCTGCTGGTGGTTTCCGCGGGGTGCGACACGGCCGCCATCGGCATCGTCGGCGTCCTGACGGACGACGTACTGGCCCCCGGCGACCTGGGCGCCTTCTGGGGGCCTGCCGCCCTGTGGCTGGGGCTCGCCGCGGCGGGTGCGGTGGCTTCCTCCGCAGGCAGCTATCTCGCGGGCTGGACCAGCGAACACTTCCTGCTCGGGCTGCGTGACCGGGTCTTCCAGCACCTCCAGCAGCTGCCGCCGGACTCCTTGGACCGATACGGCACGGGCGATCTGGTCTCCCGCCTCACCGGTGACATCGAAGCCGTGGAAACGCTGGTGGCCTCCGCACCCGTCGAGCTGATCACCTCCGCCGTCGGCGCCCTCGTCTTCGCGGTCGCCGCCTTCTGGACCAGCTGGCAGCTGGCGCTGATCACCCTGGTCCTCGCGCCGGTGATCTGGATCGGCGCCCGGGTGTTCGGCACCCTGATGCGTACCGCCACCCGCGCGGAACGCGACAGCAACGGCCGGCTCGCCACCGTACTGGAGGAGAGTCTGGCCAACATGCCCCTGGTGCAGGCGTACGGCAGACAGCAGGCGGAGCGCAGCAAACTCCACCGCGAGGGGCGCACCTGGATGCGCGCGGGCCTGCGGCAGATCAGGCTCCATTCGCTGTACGGGCCGCTCGGCGAACTGATCGAAACCCTCACTGTGCTGGCTGTCCTCGGCGCCGGAGCATGGCAGATCTCCGAGCACCACCTCAGCGTCGGCGGCCTGCTCTCCTTCGCCGCCTACCTCGGCTACCTCCATCCACGGCTGCAGGAGCTGGGTGAACTCCTGGTCAATGCGTCCTCCGCCACCGCCGCATCGGAACGCCTGCTGGAAGTGCTGCGCACGCGCCCCGTCGCCGAACCCGAGCTCCGGCCGGACGCGCCGCCGCTCGCCGAGCCGGTCCGCGGTGCCGTCACCTTCCAGGGGGTCGGCTTCTGCTATCCCGGCAGTTCGCGCACCGTGCTCCACCAGGTCGACCTGGACATCGCCCCCGGCCTGCTGGTGGCGGTCACCGGCCCCAGCGGCGCCGGCAAGTCCACCTTCGGCAAGCTGCTGCTCCGCTTCCACGAGCCCTCACAGGGTCGCATCCTGCTCGACGGCCGGGACATCTCGGAGCTCGACGTGGACGAACTGCGCCGGCACATCACCCTGCTGCCCCAGGACAGCATGCTGTTCGACGGCACGGTCCGGGACAACATCATCTACGGCCGTCCCGACGCCTCCGAGGAGGAGGTGCTCGCCGCTGCCGCCGCAGCCGACGCCCATGAGTTCATCAGCGGCCTGGCCGAGGGCTACGACACCCCCGTCGGCAAGCGCGGCGGCCAACTCTCCGGCGGCCAGCGCCGCAGGATCGCCCTGGCCCGGGCCATGCTGCGCACCGCACCCGTGCTGATCCTCGACGAGCCCAGCACGGGCCTCGACGATGCCTCCACCGCCCGCATCATGGCGCCCCTGCGCCGTCTCACGACAGGCCGCACCACGTTCCTCATCACCCACGACTTGCGCCTGACGGCTCAGGCCGATCTGGTCCTGCACCTGGCCGAGGGTGCCGTCACGGTAGTGGTTCCCGGTCCGCAGTCGGAGGCCGCGGTCGAAGCGGCCTGAGCAGGCCGAATCCCGCGGTTCCCCCGGCGGGCGGCGTGGCAACGGGGTCGCGGGCGGCTCCGCGTGAGTACCGTGGGCGGCGGGGGCAGGGACCGACGTCGGCGAGGTGCGCGATGAGGAAGATCGTCCTGATGATGTCGGTGTCTCTCGACGGCTTCATCGAGGGCCCGAACCGCGAGATCGACTGGCACCAGGTCGACGACGAACTGCACCAGCACTTCAATGACGTCCTGCAGAACATGGGCGCCTTCCTCAACGGGCGCGTGACCTACCAGCTCATGGCCCGTTTCTGGCCCACCGCCGACGTCGATCCGCACCTCGCGGGACCCATGGTCGAGTTCGCGCAGATCTGGCGGAACATGCCGAAGGTCGTGTTCTCCCGGACCCTGCAGCACGCCGACTGGCACACCACCATCGTCCGGGACGTCGTCGTCGAGGACGTCCTCGCGCTCAAGGCGCAGGAGGGCGGCGACCTCGCGCTCGGCGGGGCCGACCTCGCCGCCGAGTTCCTGAGGCACGACCTCGTCGACGAGTTCCGGGTATACGTCCATCCGGTCCTCATCGGCCGCGGCAAGCCCCTCTTCCCCGAGACCGACACACTGACCTCGCTGCGACTGATCGACTCCCACCGGTTCGGCAACGGGGTCGTCCTCCTGCACTACGAACGCCCGCAGTCCGGCGGCCGGTAAATCGGTTGTCCCGTCCGGGGCCCCTGGGTAGGAAGGCCGCATGACTGGTCTCGGTGCTGTGTTCCGGCCCCAACTGCCTCCGGAGCGGCTGCGCACGATCGCGCGGCTCGCGGACGAGTCGGGCCTCGAGGAGCTGTGGCTGTGGGAGGACTGCTTCCTGGAAGGGGGGATCTCCGCCGCGTCCGCCGCGCTCGCCTGGACCGAGCGGCTGCGCGTGGGCGTCGGACTGCTGCCGGTGCCGTTGCGCAACGTCGCGGTCACCGCGATGGAGGCGGCCACGCTGGAGCGGCTGTTCCCCGGCCGGGCGATTCTCGGCGTCGGTCACGGCGTCCAGAGCTGGATGGGGCAGGTCGGAGCGCGCGCCGAGTCGCCCGTGACGCTGCTGCGCGAGTACCTCGACGCGCTGCGGGCCCTGCTCCGCGGCGAGCGCGTCACCACCGACGGGCGGTACGTGAAACTGGACGGCGTCGCACTGGACTGGCCGCCCGCGGAGGCGGTCCGCGTCCTCGCCGGCGCCACCGGACCGCGCTCGCTGCGCCTTTCGGGCGAGGCGGCGGACGGCACGATCCTGACCGCGGCCACGGCTCCCGAGGGCGTACGACGGGCCCGTGGGCTCATCGACGAGGGGCGGGCGGCGGCCGGTCGCCCCGACCCCCACCACGTCGTCGTCTATCTGCACACCGCCACCGGCCCGGACGCCGCCGCCCGGCTGCGCGCCGAGATCGAGGCCAACGGGGAGGACCCGTTGCCCGAGCACGGAGTGGCCGGTGACGCGGGTACGGTCGCCAAGGCCGTCCACCGGCTCGCCGACGCGGGCGCCGACACCGTGATCCTCCAGCCGACCGCGGACGAGCCGGACCCGGAGGCGTTCATCCGGTTCGTGGCCGACGAGGTACGGCCCCTGGTGCCGTAGCGCCCGGGCCGAGGGGGCGTCGGCAACCGGCAACCGGCAACCGGCAACCGGCTGCCGACGGCCGCCAATTCGGTCGCGTCCCCGTGCCGCCGCTGGGAAGCTCTCCGCATGACCGCCCGCCGTACCTTCGAAGACCTCGTCCGCGAAGCCGTCGACGCCTCCGTCGACGGCTGGGACTTCTCCTGGTTCGAGGGCCGGGCCACGGAGGAACGGCCCTCGTGGGGGTACGCTCGGTCGATGGCCGAGCGGCTCGCGCACGCGTCCGCCGCGCTCGACGTCCAGACCGGGGGAGGGGAGGTCCTGGCCTCCGCCGCGATGCTTCCGCCGCTCACCGTCGCCACCGAGGGCCGGCCGCCGAACGTCGCCAAGGCCACCGAACTGCTCCACCCGCGCGGCGCCGTGGTGGTCGCCTCGCCGGAGGATGCGCCGCTGCCGTTCGCGGACGCCGCCTTCGACCTCGTCACCAGCCGGCACCCGGTGCGCACGTACTGGACCGAGATCGCCCGCGTCCTGCGCCCCGGCGGCACGTACTTCTCCCAGCAGGTCGGCCCGGCGAGCGCCTTCGAGGTCGTCGAGTACTTCCTCGGGCCGCAGCCGCACGAGGTCCGCACCGGGCGCGACCCCGGGCGGGCGCGGGCCGAGGCCGAAGCGGCCGGACTGCAGGTCACCGACCTCCGGGAGGCCCGGCTGCGCATGGAGTTCCACGACATCGGCGCCGTCGTCCACTTTCTGCGCAAGGTGATCTGGATGGTCCCGGACTTCACCGTCGAGCGGTACGAGCCTCAACTCCGTTCCCTGCACCGGCGGATCGAATCCGAGGGACCCTTCGTCGCCCACAGCACCCGCTTCCTGATCGAGGCCCGCAAGCCGCGCACGTGACGTACGCCCTCCCACCGGCCTTGGCACGCACGGGGTTTCCACATCGTTATCGCGGACGGATCGTTTCGTGTCCGTGGCTCACGTAAGTTCAGACCAAGGTAATTCGCGTGAGCAAAGCTGCGCGGTCGGCATCGCGCAGAGGAGGGGGCTGCGCGATGCCCGGCTCACCGCGCTGCGCGGTGCCCGGCTCACCGCCCGGACCGCCATCAGGCCTCCTCCAGGACGACCCGCACTCCGGGCCGTATCCCCCACCGCGCCAGCGCCCCGGCCTCCGCCTCCAGTACGTGGCGCGCGCGGGGGCGCGGCAGGCCGATCCGCCCCGGCCGCATCGTCCGTACCGCCATCACCCGCATCGCCCGGTCGAGATAGGCGACGTCGATCGCGAACCGCATCCCCAGGGTGTGCACCGAGTTCGCCGGGCTCAGCAGCAGCGCCCCCTCGATCCCGTCGCGTCCGAGCAGTCCGCGCCGTCGGGCCCGTGCCGACCGGGCGACCTCCAGCGGCACCGGGCCGGGCGTTCCCGCCGTCATGAGCATGGCCATGACTGCGAAGTTAGCGACGGCGTCAAGTGAGCGGTGAAGCCGCGGGTCACCCACCGGGGGTACGCCCGGGCGTGTCGCCAATCGCCCCACAACGAGGTGCACATCCCTTGGATCCCACAGGATTCGGCCGGATCTCCTTGGAATCCGCAGTGAATCAGCCATGATCACGCCCTGAATGGGCGCTTCCGGAGTCATCGCCGTGTCGTCGGGTGACTCCGGAGAGTAGTTGTGGCGCGGCAATGCACGCAGCATCACTTACGAAGGGTTATGGTGGAAACCCCCCCTCGGGCCGGTCCGTCTCCCCCCCACGGACCGGCCCGTTTCCTTTCCCCTCCCTTTGCCTCTTCGGGGTAGCGTTCTGGAACGCCGGGCCATGGGCGGCGCCTTGGGAGTGCGGGGGTAGGCTTCGCCTCCGGGGGCCGCCATCTGACGGGGATCGCGCATGCCTGCACCCGTCTGATCCGCACGGAGGGGCTGACAATCACGTGAACCTGCGCGACAAGCTGCGCAGCCTGCTGGTCAGGGTGTACGCACGCCGGGTGGAGGGCCACCTGGACCACGCTCAGGTGCCCAAGCACATCGGCGTCATCATGGACGGCAACCGTCGCTGGGCGAAGGCGGCGGGCTCGACCACCGCGCAGGGCCACCGGGCCGGGGCCGACAAGATCGAGGAGTTCCTCGGCTGGTGCGACGAGACGGACGTCGAGGTCGTCACGCTCTGGCTGCTGTCGACGGACAACTTCGACCGGCCGAAGGAGGAGCTGGTCCCGCTCCTCGGGATCATCGAGGACGTCGTCCGCTCGCTCGCCGCCGACGGCCGCTGGCGTGTGCACCACGTGGGCGCGCTCGACCTGCTGCCCTCGCAGATGCAGTCCGTCCTCAAGGACGCCGAGGAGACCACCGCACACGTCAAGGGGATACTCGTCAACGTCGCCATCGGCTACGGCGGCCGCCAGGAGATCGCCGACGCCGTGCGTTCGATGCTTCTCGATGCCCAGGAGAAGGGCACCTCGATGGAGGACCTCGCGGACTCCGTCGACGTCGACCTGATCGGCAGGCACCTCTACACCAGTGACCAGCCCGACCCCGACCTGGTGATCCGTACCAGCGGTGAGCAGCGTCTGTCCGGTTTCATGCTGTGGCAGACCGCTCATTCGGAGTACTACTTCTGTGAGGTCTTCTGGCCGGCCTTCCGCAAGGTCGACTTCCTGCGCGCCCTGCGCGACTACGCGGCGCGACACCGCCGCTACGGAGGCTGAAAAACCCCTTGTCACGGGGGCTCGGCACTCTCTCGCCGTGACCCGTGTTATCACCCTCTCGGGGGTAGAAGTAACAAGGAGTTCACCGGGGCGCCGTCGTACGCCGTGGCATGGCGGCGCATGTTCGAGGGCATAAGCCAAGCAGGTCGACACCCGAACCACGGGTGTCGTATCTCAGCGGACGGCTCGGGGCCGTCCGCCCGGGAGGCCCTTTGCACCAGCCCGACCGTGCGGTTTCGGCACGGAAGAAGCAGTGGAGGGCCGGTTCTCGGCCCGTGCATCGCGGCCGTCGACCGGTCGGGATATCTCCCGCCCAGCCCAACCCGGCACTCCACTCCGTCGCTCCCCGACCTCATCCGAGGGGGTACGTCCTTCCGTGGTGACCAGCACAAAGCGCCACAAGCCAGACCGGCGCACCTATGTTCTCGACACCAGCGTCCTGCTGGCCGACCCGAACGCCATGAGCCGTTTCGACGAGCACGAGGTAGTGCTCCCGATCGTCGTGGTCACGGAGCTGGAGGCCAAGCGGCACCATCCCGAACTCGGTTACTTCGCCCGGCAGGCCCTGCGTCTGCTCGACGACTACCGGGTGCGGTACGGCCGCCTCGACGCCCCCATTCCGATCGGGGACCTCGGCGGGACCCTCCGGGTCGAGCTCAACCACTCGGACCCCAGCGTGCTGCCCACCGGCTACCGCCTGGGGGACAACGACTCCCGCATCCTCGCGGTCGCCCGCAACCTGCAGGCGGAGGGGTTCGACGTCACCGTCGTCTCGAAGGACCTGCCGCTGAGGATCAAAGCGTCCTCGGTCGGCCTCCTCGCCGAGGAGTACCGCGCGGAGCTGGCCATCACGGACTCCTCCGGCTGGACCGGAATGTCCGAACTGACCCTGTCGGGCGAGCAGGTGGACATCCTCTTCGAAGAGGGACACGCGTACGTCCCCGAGGCTGCCGGTCTCCCCGTGCACACCGGACTGACGATCCAGTCGGAGCGGGGCAAGGCGCTGGGCCGGGTCACGGCGGAGGGCAACGTCCGTCTGGTGCGCGGCGACCGGGAGGCGTTCGGCATCAAGGGCCGAAGCGCCGAGCAGCGCATCGCCCTCGACCTGCTGCTCGACCCCGACGTCGGGATCATGTCGATGGGCGGCCGGGCCGGCACCGGCAAGTCGGCGCTGGCCCTGTGCGCGGGCCTGGAGGCGGTGCTGGAGCGCAGGCAGCATCAGAAGGTCATGGTCTTCCGGCCGCTGTACGCGGTCGGCGGGCAGGAACTCGGCTATCTGCCCGGCACCGAGGCCGAGAAGATGAGCCCCTGGGCCCAGGCGGTCTTCGACACGCTGTCCGCGGTCACCAGCCGCGAGGTCATCGAAGAGGTCACCGCCCGCGGAATGCTGGAGGTCCTCCCGCTCACCCACATCCGCGGCCGCTCGCTCCATGACGCGTTCGTGATCGTGGATGAGGCCCAGTCGCTCGAGAGGAACGTCCTGCTGACCGTTCTGTCCCGGATCGGCGCCAATTCACGGGTGGTTCTGACCCATGACGTGGCCCAGCGGGACAACCTGCGGGTGGGCCGGTACGACGGAGTCGTCGCCGTCGTGGAGAAGCTGAAGGGTCATCCGCTCTTCGCTCATGTCACGCTCACACGGTCCGAGAGGTCCCAGATCGCTGCGCTTGTGACCGAAATGCTCGAAGAGGGGCAGATCTGACCCGAGTGCTCAACCTGAGGTAGTTACTCGTTGGTTGGCGCCGCCCGGCAAAGGCCTAGAGCCTAGCCGGGCGGCGCCTTCGCGTGTGGGCGTTTCTCGGAATCCCGTAGGCCAAACGGGATGTGAGCTTTCACACGCAACTCAGAATTGCCACCCGGCGTCGGGTTACGGCAGAGTCTCACTCCTGTCAGGCCCCGCATACGACACACCTGTACCCCCAGCGGTACGGCACAACAGAAGCATCAGAACTCCATAGAGCCGTCGTATGCCGCCCGAGCACCACGCGGCGCTCCCGTCAGGGAGTTGCCCACCGGGCCCGTGCCTCCCGTGACCCCGCAGTTGGGAGGCCAGCGTCAGGGGCACGATTGCGTCCGCCAGGGTCACCGAAGCGGGCGATGCTGGAAGGAAACCGTGTGAGCCGGATTTCGGTCCGGGGATTCGCAGTGGCCTCGGCCACGGCGGTCACCGCTGTCGGCGCCGTCACTGGTGTTGCCTCGGGCAACACCGGGCAGCCCGGGAACGACGCCGAGGCAACGGCAAGCGACTCGACGCTCCTTGCGGACATACCCGCAGGGCAGCAGGCGCAGGTGCAGACCGCTTCCCTGACGCAGCAGGCCGACGCCCAGGCCATCCAGGCCGACGCGAGCGCCAAGAAGGACGCCGAGGAGGCGGCCCGCAAGGCTGCCGCCGAGACCGCTGTCGCCAAGAAGGCGGCTGCCGAGAAGGCCGCGAAGGAACGCGCGGACGCGGAGGCTGCGGCCACCCGTTCCACGCGCGACACGTCCACCACCTTCTCGCTCCAGCCCTCGTACACCGTCGCGCAGATCCAGGCGATCGCCCGCCAGATCGTGCCGTCCGACCAGTTCCAGTGCTTCAGCAACATCGTGACTCGTGAGTCCACCTGGAACTACAAGGCGACCAACCCCTCCTCGGGCGCCTACGGTCTTGTCCAGGCCCTGCCCGGCGACAAGATGGCGTCCGCGGGTGCCGACTGGCAGACCAACCCGGCCACGCAGATCAAGTGGGGCCTCAGCTACATGAACGAGCGCTACGGCAGCCCTTGTGATGCCTGGGGGTACTGGCAGGCCCACGGCAACTACTGAGCCGACGCCGTTCCGGCCGCTCAACCTCACGAAGCCCCTCACCGTCTTTGGGTGAGGGGCTTCGGCCGCTCAGGGCCTGTTCTGAGTGCCCCGCCCGCGCTCCGCGCGGACGACGGGGAACTCAGAACAGGCCCTAACGGCCCCAGGCGCCCGGCATGTACGGTCGGATCCGACGACTCCAGGGGGGAGTGGTGGGGATCACCCGGGGACACGGGGGAAGAGGACGGATCATGTCGCAAGTGCCAGGGTGGCTTTCCCGGATCGGCGCCGGACTGACCGAGATGGGGGATCGGTTGGACGAACGCCGCGCCGAGGTCGAGAAGGAGCACGCCGAGCCCGAGCCGCCCCCGGTGGCGGACAGCGTCCCGCCGCCGGCGGTGTACGCGCCCCCCGCACAGGAACGCCCCCATCCCGTCGAGGCCGTGCCGTGGGGCGTACGGGTCGCGGCCGAGGCGGGCTGGCGGCTGCTCGTCCTCGCCGGCACGGTCTGGGTGCTGATGCGGGTGATCAGCGCCGTCCAGCTGGTGGTCTTCGCCTTCGTCATCGCGCTGTTGATGACCGCACTGCTCCAGCCCTTGGTCGCCCGGCTGAAACGTCATGGCGTGCCGCGCGGTCCGGCCACCGCGCTCACCGTGATCCTGGGCTTCGTCCTGTTGGGCCTGCTCGGCTGGTTCGTGACCTGGCAGGTCATGGAGAACATCGACGCGCTCTCCACGCAGATCCAGAACGGCATCGACGACCTGCGCAACTGGCTGCTGAAGAGCCCGTTCCACGTCACCGACAAGCAGATCAACCAGATCGCCAAGAACCTCCGCGAGGCGATCGGGGCGAACACCGACCAGATAACCTCCGCGGGCCTGGAGGGCGTTCAGGTCATCGTCGAGGCCCTGACCGGCATCCTGCTGGTGTTCTTCTCGACGCTTTTCCTGCTCTACGACGGCGAACGCATCTGGCAGTGGTTCCTGAAGCTGGTGCCCGGCGCAGCCCGCCCGGGCGTGGCCGGCGCCGGTCCGCGCGCCTGGCGCACGCTGACCGCCTACGTCCGGGGCACGGTCCTGGTCGCCCTCATCGACGCGATCTTCATCGGCATCGGCATCTATTTCCTCAACGTGCCGATGGCCGTCCCGCTGGCCGTCTTCATCTTCCTGTTCTCCTTCATCCCCCTGGTGGGCGCCGTCGCCTCCGGCGCGCTGGCGGTCATCGTGGCGCTGGTGACGCAGGGTGTCTTCACGGCGGTCATGACCCTGGTCGTGGTGCTCGCGGTCCAGCAGATCGAGGGCCACGTCCTGCAGCCGTTCATCCTGGGCCGCGCGGTCCGCGTCCACCCGCTGGCCGTGGTCCTGACGGTGGCGGCCGGCGGCATGGTGGCGGGCATCGGCGGCGCGGTGGTGGCCGTACCCCTGGTGGCGGTGACGAACACCGTGGTCGGCTATCTACGGCAGTACTCGCTGGAGGTCCAGCAGCGCCAGGCCCCTCCGGAGGTCGCGGACGAGGCCGTCGAGGAGAACACGGAAGACCCCGCCCACCAGGAGTGAGCGGGGCCCCCGACAACCGGGTCACTCGGCCAGAACAGCCTCGGCTTCCAGCGTGACACCGACCGCCTGGACCACAGAGGCGATCTTGAACGCCTCCTGGATCACCTCACGGTCGACCCCGGCCTTCCGCAGCACCTGCTCGTGCGAGTCCAGGCACAGCCCGCAGCCGTTGATCGCGGACACCGCGAACGACCACAGTTCGAAGTCGACCTTGTCGACCCCGGGGTTGCCGATGACGTTCATCCGCAGGCCCGCACGCAGGGTGCCGTACTCGTGGTCCGAGAGCAGATGGCGCGTGCGGTAGAAGACGTTGTTCATCGCCATGACGGCGGCTGCGGACTTCGCCGCGGTGTACGCCTCCGGCGTGAGGCTCGCCTTCGCCTCCGGAGCCAGCTCGCGCAGCACGATCGGGGAACGCGACGCGATCGCGGTCGCCAGCACCGTGCCCCACAGCTGCTGCGCAGAAAGGTCGGAGTTGCCGATCACCGAGCCCAGATTGAGCTTCAGGTCCTTGGCGTAGTCCGGCAGGGCGGACTTGAGGGAGTCGAGGGACATCGCTCACTCACCGGCCAGCAGCTTGACCGGGTCGAGGGTCTCGTCGCCCTTGGCCCAGTTGCAGGGGCAGAGCTCGTCCGTCTGGAGAGCGTCCAGGACCCGGAGGACCTCCTTCGGGTTACGGCCCACCGAACCCGCGGTCACCATGGAGAACTGGATCTCGTTGTTCTGGTCGACGATGAAGACCGCGCGCTTGGCGAAGCCGTCCTCGTCCTCGATGCCGAGGTCGCGCATCAGCTCGTGCTTCGAGTCGGCCATCATCGGGAACGGCAGGTCGCGCAGATCGTCGTGGTCCTTGCGCCAGGCGTGGTGCACAAACTCGGAGTCGCCGGAGAAGCCGAGGATCTGGGCGTCACGGTCGGCGAACTCGTCGTTCAGCCTGCCGAAGGCCGCGATCTCGGTCGGGCACACGAAGGTGAAGTCCTTGGGCCATGCAAAGACGATCTTCCACTTGCCCTCGTAGGTCTTGTGGTTGATCTCCTCGAACTCCTTGCCCTTCTCCAGCGAGACACAGGCGGTCAGTTCGAACTCGGGGAACTTGTCACCGACGGTGAGCACACGCGCTCCTTACAGCACAGAAACACCGGGAAAGCAAGGTGTTTCTCATGGGTTGGACGATCAGGATCCTGGCACAGGGTGCATTGATTCGGGAAATAGCCGGCCGCCGTCGCCGGGCACCTTCACTTCCGCGACGCCGCCGCCGCGACCGGCATGAGCCGGCCCGCGCTGTCGGGTGCCGTCTCCGCCCTGGAGGAGGTCCTAGGCGTCACCTTGCGGGAGCGCACCACCCGCAAGGTGCTCCTCTCGCCCGCCGGTGAGCGCCTCGCCGTACGGGCCAAGGCGGTGCCGGCGGAGGTCGGCGCGCTCATGGAGGAGGCCGAAGCCGTGCGGGTCCCCTTCACCGGGGCGCTGCGGCCCTTGCCCGTACGGGTGCTGGGCCGCGGCGACTGAGCATCCGGGCAACCACGCACGCACACTCGGTCATTCAGGTGTCCGATTACGCACCTCGAACGGCGAGAGAAATTCAACTTCCGTCAGGTAGTGCGAATTTCGCTGGAATATGTGCCCGAGCTGATACACATACTTCCTCAGCGTGACGCGTCAGGCGTGTGTGCGACATTCCAAGGGGAGATGTGGCGGGCATACGGGATTCCCTTGGGCGGGCCGGATACGACCTGCTGTCGCGCGCGGTGACGCAGTACGCGCGTGAAAAGGGCGACGGCGGGCTCCGGGTTTCCGGGCAGCCCGGGGGAGTCGTCCATCTGCGCGACGGTCTCGTGGTCGCCGTCGCGAGCCCCGGCGCCCCCGGTCCAGGAACGCTGCTCATGCGTTCGGGCCGGTCGGGCGCCGGGGCGGCCGAGCTCAGGGTGGTCCGCATGATGGCGATGCAGGACGCGGTGTTCGCGATGGTCGCCGGGTGCGTCGACGGCTGCGTGGAACTGGAAGACCCTGCCGAGCCCCCCGACGCGCTCGTCGTCGGAGAGGGCGCCACGCGGCTGCTGCAGCAGGCGGCGCGCAAGCTGGCCGCGCTGGACGTCATGCCGCATCCGGTACGGCCGGACCGCGAGCGCCCGGTGCCCGCCATCGAGGTCGACGTCACTCAATTCGGTGAGTTACAGAGGGAGTTGCTCATCCAGTCCGATGGCCGGCGCACCGCCCGGGACATCGCCTTCCGTACCGGGCGCGCGGTCTACCCGGTCACCGTCGAGATGGCCCGTCTGCTGGGCGCGGGCTTTCTCGAGTGCGTCGAGTGGGCCGCGCCGGCGGTCCGGATACAGCTCCGCATGCCGCCGGAGGGCCTGCGTCGCCGGACCCCACCGACGGCGGAGCGGGCGGTCGTGGCGGCATCCCCAACCCCACTTCCACCCCTACCCCCGGGCCCGGCCCCCGCCCTGCCGCGCCGCACGCCCGGCGCCAGCGGCATCACCGAGACTCTCGCCTCCGAAAAGCACGGGGCGAGTTGGAAAGGGTTCTTCCGGCTGCGGAGCGGAACCGCGAAATGACAACGACGACATGACAACGAAGACATGACAACCGCGAGACAGATGAAAGACGAACACATGCGATCAGTGACGGACCATTCGCAGGGGAGTTGAGTACATGGATCACAAAGCACTGGCACTCGAAATGCGCGGCCTGCGCGAGCAGGTGACAGGAATTACGGACACCGCGGTCGCCGCGGCCGACGGAATGCTCATCGCGGCCGACACGGCGAGCGGTATCGACCCGGAGGGACTTGCCGCCCTCGCGGCGGCCGGCCTCGGCGTCGCCCGGCGCACCACCGAGGCGACGGCCCGCGGCACCCTGCACGGCACGGTCGCCTACGGCAGCCACGGCTGCGCCGCGTTCTACGCGGTCGGCGACACAGCACTGATGGTCGTACTGGGCGACGAGGGGATGGACGTGGACCGGCTGCACCGGGAGACGCGACCCGCCCTCGACCGCATCGGCTCGATCCTCACCGACAAGACACCCGAGGGAGTGTGAAGGGATGGCGACGAAGCGTATGACTCCCGGTTTTTCCGACCAGGTGATGGGCCTGGTCAAGTCCCTCCGTACCGACGCCCCCGACTGCGTCGCCGCGGGCGTGGTCGACATGTCGACGGGGATGCTGCTGTCCTACGAGACCGTGGAGAACCACCCGCCCGAGGTCCTCGATCTGCTGGCGGGAGCGACCCTCGATCTGTTCCAGGGACGTACGGTCGTGATGATCGAGGACGTGTTCAAGGAACGCCGGGGGATCACCAGCGACGGCCACTTCTTCCAGGAGATCCTCGTCAACAGCGATAACCTCACCCATCTGTTCGTGCGTATGAACGAGCAGCAGGACGTCGTCGCGGTGGTCGTCTGCCGCAAGTCCGTGAACGTCGGCATGCTCTTCGCCCAGGTCCGCCGGGTGGTGAAGGAATACAGCCTGTGAACGCGCACGGGCCCCTCCCGGTCGCAGGGGGAGGGGCCCGTGTGCCCGGCCGCCGGTCACTCCGTACGCAGACCGTCCGGTCGCATCAGCCGCAGCAGCGGCGGAAGGCTCAGCAGCGTCACCGCCAGCACGATCCCGGCGCCGATGCCGGTCATCACCAGCACGCCCGGCCAGTCCACGCTCACCGTCTGGCCCGTCATCTTCAGCAGTACCGTGCCCAGCATCAGCCCCACCACCGCGGCCAGCGCCAGACCCAGCGCGATCGGGATCGCCGTCTGCCACAGCACCGACATACTCAGGGTGCGGCGCCGCGTACCGAAGGCGACCAGCGACGACAGCAGCTTCTTGCGCTCGCGCAGCTGCTCCAGCTGCGAGACCAGCATGCTCGCCCCGATCAGCGCCAGTACGCAGGTGGCGCCGACGAACAGGCCCGTGCGGATCGAGGTGTACTTCTTGGACTGCTCGACGGACGTCCACATGTTGACGTACGCCCGCCAGTCGGTCCGGGCCGCCGTGTTCCGCACGTACTCGAGCACGTTCGGCACGGACTGGTCGACCGACAGGTAGATCATCCCCCGGACCAGCCCGGCCGCCCGCGTGGGGACGGCGCCCCTGGTCATCAGGACACCACCGCGCATCGTGCCCGTCGGGTCCTTGATCGACCGGGCCTGCTTCACGGTCTGCGGGACGGTCCAGGCGATCTCGCTGCCGGGCGAGTCTTCGTAGGACGGATCGATGTACAGCGTCCGGCCCGGCCTGCCCACCTTCGGTGTGTCGGTGTCGTACTCGCCTCCCGAGACGACGAAGACGTCACCGTCGCGGCACGAGGGCAGCGTCGCCATCTCGCGCAGGGCGGCGCAGTCGCCGATATTGAGGTCCATCACACTTTTCGGCTCCTTGCGCCTGTCGCCCAGGCCGGCTTCGGAGATTGCCGTGACCTTCCGCACTCCCTTGGTCGCGGCGAACTTCCCGGCGATCGCGTCGACCGGCACCCCCCTCGGCAGGTTCACCCCGAGCTGCGCCCGCGAAAGGTCGTTCTTCGACGGCTTGGTGTAGTCGCTCTCGACCCCGGCGAACAGCATCTGCAGCGCGATCGCCCCGGCCACCGCCACCGCGATGCCGTTGACCATGCGGGCCGCGGTGCCGCTGCTCAACTGCAGCCTGCGCACGGCCAGTTGCCAGGCGACACCGCCGGAGCCGAGCCGGGCGACGACCGTCTCGACGATCCACGGCAGCAGCGCGGTCACGCCGATGAGCAGCAGGATGACGCCACCGCTGACCAGGTACTGGTTGAACGCCCCATGGGTCCGCCCCTGCCCGATCATCGGGTAGAGCATGGCGAGTCCGGCCAGCGGCAGCAGCAGCCGCCACCACAGCCGGCGCCGCGAGGGCCGCGCCGTACGCACCACGCCGAGCGGCTCGATGACGACCCCGCGCAGCGCGAACAGCGTGACAAACACCGCGGCCGCCGGCACCGCGACCGCGACGAGCACGGCGAGGGCGGGCGAGGGGTTGAGATAGCTGGGGAAGACGCTGACGTCGAGGATCTCCACGGAGCCCGCGATCTGACGGCCGATCAGGAAGAAGGCCGTGCCGAGGACCAGGCCGAGCAGGGCCCCCGCGAGCGCCTCACCAGCCGCGATCCGCCGGGTCATCGCGCTGTCGGAGCCGACCAGGCGGAGCGCCGCGAGCCTGCGGTCGCGCCGCTCGCCGCCGAACCGCACGGCGGCGGCGATGAACACGGCGACCGGCGTCAGCAGCACCACGAAGACGACGAGCGACAGGAGGACCAGCACCGGATCCGTCTTGTCGGGCGTCGGGTGCGGATCCCCGAAGCTGTTGATCCGGGCTATGTCCGGGCTGCTGATCTTCGCCGCGAGCCCGTCGGCGCCCGCGTAGTAGGAGAGTTCGGCCGAGCCGATCAGCCCGGTCTCGCCGATGGTCCCGACGATCCGGTACGGCAGCCGCTCCCGCAGCAGCTTCCCGTCCGCCGACGCGAGCAGTTCCTTCAGCGCGGGGGAGACGACCATGTCGCCGGGTGCCGGGAACTTGGCCAGCCCCGGAGGCAGCGGCGCCTTCACGCCCTCGGGCTGCATCAGCCGCCCGCGGACGTCCTTGCGGTGGTAGGTCGTGTCGACGTCGGCGATCACCAGGGTGTTGTCGGCCTTGCGCAGGTGCGTCTGGCTGTACGTGAAGTCCAGGCGCGCGCGTTCGCGGTCGTGCCGCACCGCCAGCGCGTTCGGTATCGCGGTGGTGAGCAGCAGCAGCGCCACGCCCAGACCGACGCCGACGGCCGTCAGCAGGACCCGGACCCACCCCTCGCGTCCGCCGGCGAAGGCGAACCGGACCCCCATGGCCAGATCCCTGGACCTCCCCCAAGCTCTCGACTCCTCCCCCACTCTCGACTTCGCTCGAGCGGGGGGACCCCCATGAGCGGGGGGACCCCCATGAGCGGGGGGACCCCCATGAGCAGACAGGCGCCCCCATCGCGCTTTCATACGACGCGCTCCATGTCCCGGGACTTCCCGTCCCGTACCACGATCTCGCGGTCGGAGTAGGCGGCCACCCGTGCCTCGTGCGTGACCAGCACGACGGCCGCGTTGGTGGAGCGGGCGGCCTCGGTGAGCAGTTCCATCACACGCTCGCCGTTGAGGGAGTCGAGGGCGCCGGTGGGCTCGTCGGCGAACAGCACACGCGGGCTCGTGACCAGGGCGCGGGCGACGGCGACCCGCTGCCCCTGACCGCCGGATATCTCACCCGGCCGCTTCTTCGCCAGGTCGTCGACCTCCAGCCGCGCCATCCAGGCCAGGGCGGTCCGCTCGGCCTCCTTGCGGGACGTTCCGTTCAGCCGCAGCGGAAGGGCCACGTTCTCGACACAGGTCAGTTCCGGCACGAGCTGCCCGAACTGGAAGACGAACCCGAACTCGGAGCGCCGCAGCGCGCTGCGCTCGGCGTCGTTCATGGTCGCCATCTCGCGCCCGTTGTAGATGATCGAGCCGGAGTCGGGCGTGACGATCCCGGCGAGACAGTGCAGCAGCGTCGACTTGCCGGAGCCGGAGGGGCCCATCACGGCGACGACCTCGCCGGGGTGGATCGAGAACTCGGCGCTGTCGAGGGCCACGGTCGCCCCGTACACCTTGCGCAGGTCCGTCGCGGCGAGCAGGGAACCGGGAGGAGGCGTCACTCGGCCACCGCCTCGGCGAGCTTGTCGAGACGCGCGGCGGTCAGCTCCAGCCAGCGCAGGTCGGCCTCGAGGTGGAACAGGGCGTGGTCGCAGATCAGCTGGTCGGCCAGATCGCCCCTGCGCTTGCGGTCGGTCAGGATCCGCATCATCCGCAGATGCTCGGCGCGTTGCGTGTCGAGGATGTCGGCCGCGTTGCGGTGCGTGAGCAGGGCGAGGACGACCTTGGTGTAGAGCGTCGACTGCAGATACGGCTCGGGCTTCTCCGGGGTCGCGAGCCACCGCTGTACGTCGGTGATCCCGGCCTCGGTGATGGCGTACCGCTTCCGCTCGGGCCCGCCGCCCGCCTCGATCCCGTCGACTTCGACGAGCCCGTTCTTCAGCAGCCGGGACATCGTCGAGTAGACCTGGCCATAGTGCAGCGGCCGGTCATGACCGAACTTCTCGTCGAAGGCCCGCTTCAGGTCGTAACCGTGACGGGGCCCGGACTCCAGGAGTCCTAGGAGGGTGTGACCGATGGACATGGGAGCACTGTACACAGGGCGTATACACCGTACGTATACGTGGCATGTATAGATCTGGAGGAGGGTCGCGTTTTCGCAGGTGGAGGCCGATTGTCACGGTTCTGCTACACGGATTCGCAGCCCTCGGGCGGTGCCCATGCCTCCGGCTCGTCCCAAGTCGGTGGGCGCCCCGGGTGGGGGCGGTCTTGCGGGGGCGGGGAGGACCGGGACCCTGGTCCGGGTGGGGTTGGGCGGCGACAGTTCCCCAAGGCGGGGGCGGCTTTGTGTGGCCGGGTGGGCGGCCTGCCTTCGTCAGGGCGTGGCGGAGCGGGGACTTGGACCAAGCGGCGACCTGGACCAGGGGACGCAGCCCCCTCCAGGGAACCCGAGGCGGTGCCCATGTCTTCGGCTCGTCCGAAGTCGGTGGGCGCCCCGGGCGGGCGGCCCGCTTTCGTGAGGGTGTGGCGGCCCGGCGCGGGAACTTGGCAGCGACAGTTCCCAGGGGCAGGGGCAGGGGCAGGGGCAGGGGTGCCGGGGTGCAGCCCCGCGTGGCCCCCTATGTCTCCGGCTCGCCCGAGGCCGGTGGGCGTCCCCGGCGGGGGATCGGCTTTGTGCCGCCGGGCAGGCGGCCCGCCTCCGCCAGGGCGCGGCGCAACAGGAACTCGATCTGGGCGTTGGCCGAGCGCAGTTCGTCGCCGGCCCAGCGCGCGAGCGCCTCGTACACCAAAGGGTCCAGCCGCAGCAGCACCTGCTTGCGCTGCTGCGGCCGACGCTGGGGGCCCGAGCCTCCGGAGGGAGCCGTCACTGGTAAAGGGACCCCGTGTTCAGTACCGGCTGCGGCGCCCGGTCCCCGCACAGCACCACCATCAGGTTCGACACCATCGCCGCCTTCCGTTCCTCGTCCAGCTCGACGACGTCCCGCTCGGCGATCCGGGCGAGCGCCGCCTCGACCATCCCCACCGCACCGTCGACGATCTGCCGCCGCGCGGCCACCACCGCGCCGGCCTGCTGCCGCTGGAGCATCGCCGACGCGATCTCCGGGGCGTACGCGAGATGCGTGAAGCGCGACTCGATGATCTGCACCCCTGCGGCCTCCACGCGCGCGTGCAGCTCGACCGCGAGCTTCTCGGTGATCTCCTCGGCGTTGCCGCGCAGCGAGAGCCCGCCCTCGTCGTGGGCGTCGTACGGGTACTCGATGGCGATGTGCCGCACGGCCGCCTCGGTCTGCGTGGCGACGAACTCCAGGAAGTCGTCCACCTCGAACGTCGCCTGTGCGGTGTCCTCGACCCTCCAGACCACCACCGCGGCCAGCTCGATCGGGTTTCCGTAGGCGTCGTTGACCTTGAGGACGGCGGTCTCGTGGTTGCGGACCCGCGTCGAGATCTTCGTACGCGAGGTGAAGGGGTTCACCCAGCGCAGCCCGTCCTGCCGGATCGTGCCTCGGTAGCGCCCGAAGAGCTGGACGACGCGGGCCTCGCCCGGCGCCACCGTGTTCAGGCCGCACATCGCGATGAACGCCGCGAGGCCGATCAGTACGCCGACGACGATCAGCGCGGCCTTGGTTCCGGTCGCGGTGACCGTCGAGCCCGCGACGACCAGGCAGACGCCCAGCGCAAGGCCGGCCAGTCCGAGCACCAGCGCGAGTCCCCCGCCGATGCTGTGCGCCGGGAACTCCCGTACCCGCGGCTTCGGCATCTCGGGTATGTCGGCCGTGGCGGAAGCTTCGTGTGTCGACATGGGTGGTGTCCCCCGTTTCGTCTCATAGCTTGAGTCTAGCTAAGTGATATCACTTTACCGCAGGGAACAACCATTCGCTCCTCCTGATCGTCGGTTCCGATGAGGCGGGTGCTGGATCTCACGCCCGCAAAAGGCATGATCGACGCCTCTTTGTCATACCGCGCGGTGTTAGCTTTCTGAGCTGACCTGAGCGACGAACCTGTGTGGCACACGAGAACGAAGCGGAGCGGATCGAGCGATGGGACGAGCGGAAGAGAGACGAGCGCGGCAGCGCGGTGGCCGCCGCGCGGCGCCCAAGCGCTCGTCCGGAACGACGGCCTCCCCGTCGGTCGCCACCACTGGCCCCGCGCCGGCCGGCGGCCGGGCCGCCGCGCGCGCCCGCGCCGCCAGGAGCGCCAAGAACGGTAAGAACGACAAGAGCTTCATACGCCGGCTCTTCACCTGGAAGAAGATCCTCGGCACGATGTTCGGCTTCGTGCTGCTGGGTATGGGCGCGTTCGTCGTGCTGTACATGATGACCCCCATACCGGCGGGGAACGCGGCGGCCAAGCTGCAGAGCAACGTCTACAAGTACAGCGACGGCTCGGTCCTCGCCCGCACCGGCGACGTCAACCGTGAGAACGTCGACCTCACCGAGGTCCCCAAGGACGTCCAGCGCACGTTCGTCGCCGCCGAGAACAAGACCTTCTACCAGGACGCCGGTGTCGACCTGAAGGGCACGGCCCGCGGCATCCTCAACACCCTCTCCGGCAAGGGCGCGCAGGGTGGTTCGACGATCACCCAGCAGTACGTCAAGAACTACTACCTGACGCAGAACCAGACCGTCACGCGCAAGCTCAAAGAGCTGATCATCTCGCTGAAGCTGGACCGTAAGAAGTCCAAGGACTACATCCTCCGGGGCTACATCAACACCAGCTACTACGGCCGCGGCGCCTACGGCATCCAGGCCGCGGCGCAGGCGTACTACCGCAAGGACGCCAAGAACCTCACGGTCGAGGAGGGCGCCTACCTGGCCGCCCTGCTCCAGGCGCCGAGCCAGTACGACTGGGCGATCGCCACGCCCACCGGCAAGCAGCTGGCCCAGGCCCGCTGGAACTACGTCCTGGACAACATGGTCGGCCAGCACTGGCTGGACGCGAGCAAACGCCAGGCCATGAAGTTCGAGGTCCCGAAGGCGCCCAAGCCGGCACCGGGTATGGAGGGACAGACCGGCTACCTGGTGGACGCGGCCAACGCGGCGCTGGAGAAGCAGCTCGTGGCCCAGGGCACCGCCTCCTCCCTCGGTGACGCCGAGGCCCTGGTGAAGCAGGGCGGCTGGACCATCACGGTCAACATCGACAAGAAGAAGCAGGCCCAGCTGGAGCAGGCCGTCAAGGACAAGCTGACCAGCAAGCTGAACCCGAAGAAGCGTTCCGTCGACGGTGACGTCCAGGCCGGTGCCGCCTCCGTCGATCCGAAGACGGGCAAGGTCCTCGCGCTCTACGGCGGCCAGAACTACATCAAGCACTTTGTGAACAACGCGACCCGCCGCGACTACCAGCCCGCCTCCACCTTCAAGCCGCTGATCTTCGCGGCCGCCCTGGACGAGCATGCCAAGACGCAGGACGGCCGGGCCATCGACGCGAACACGATGTACGACGGCACGAGCGGCCGCCCGGTCAAGGGCAGCGACATCCCCTTCTCCCCGCCGAACGAGGACAAACAGGACTACGGCAACATCCCCGTCCAGACGGCGATGAACCAGTCCGTCAACTCGGTCTTCGCGCAGATGGGCGTCGACGTGGGCATGTCCAACGTGCTGAAGGTCGCGAACGCGCTCGGCATGGACACCAAGGGCCTGCCGGCCGTGCCCGCGCAGACCCTCGGCACCATGGGCGCCAGCCCGCTGGAGATGGCGGGCGTCTACGCGACCCTCGACAACCACGGCAGGAAGGTCACCCCGGCGATCCTCAAATCGGCCGAGCACACGGATCACACGGTCAATCTCCCGAACCCGATCGGCGACCAGGTGATCAGCCGCGAGGCCGCCGACACGGTGACCTCGGTGCTGACCGGCGTGGTCGACGACGGTACGGCCAAGACATCGGTGGCGGACAACCCTGCCCGCGACGGCCAGCAGGTCGCCGGCAAGACGGGTACGTCCGACAGCAACAAGTCGGCCTGGTTCACCGGCTACACGCCGAGCATGGTCACCTCGGTCGGCCTGTTCGGCGAGGACGCGCAGAAGCACACCCAGGTCAGCCTGACGGGTGCCACGGGCCTCATCCCGGGCAGCGGCCGTATCAACGGCGGTGGCTACCCGGCACAGATCTGGGCCGCGTACACCTTCGACGCGATGGGCAGCGTCACCAAGTTCGACCTGGAGACCACGCAGGGTGCGGCGGTCCAGCCGAGCGTGTCGCCGACGATCTCCAAGTCGCCGACCTCCTCGCCGTCGTCGTCGCCGACCGCGTCGAACAAGCCGACGACCAAGCCGCCGACGTCCCAGCCTCCGACCAGCAAGCCGCCGACGACGCCGCCGGACACCACGACGACGCCGCCCGACACCACGACGACGCCGCCGGACACCACGACGACGCCGCCACAGAACCCGCTCAATCCGAACAACCCGCAGTAGCGCGAGAGCGCCCGGTGGACCGGCCACCGGGCGCTCTTCGCGTTTCTGCGTTCACTTCATCAGCCGCCGTTGACCTTGTGGGCGATGCGGTCGCCGATCTCCTTGTCGATGTTGCGCCAGTACTGCAGCGCGCGGTCGACAACGGGGCGGGTGACGCCGTTCAGCAGGTGGCCGCTGACGTTGGAGACCAGCCGGTCACGGGCCGCGTCGTCCAGCACCTGGCGGACCATCGTGCCCGGCTGGCCGAAGTCGTCGTCCTCGGGGTGCAGCTTGTACGCCTCGCGGACCATCTCGCCCGCCGTCTGCCAGCCCGCGATGTCACCGAACCGGTCGGTGGCCGCCGCCGGACCGCCGTAGGAGTTGGGCGCGTACGGGGCACCGGTGCGAGCGGGCTCGTAGCGCATCGGGCCGTCCTTCGCGTACGAGGACACCCGCGAACGCGGCCGGTTGGGCGGCAGCTGGGCGTAGTTCGGGCCGATGCGGTAGCGGTGCGTGTCCGGGTACGAGAACAGCCTGCCCAGCAGCATCTTGTCCGGGGACGGCCCGATGCCCGGCACCATGTTGGACGGCTCGAACGCGGCCTGCTCGATGTGGATGAAGTAGTCCTCCGGGTTCTTGTCGAGGGTCATCCGGCCGACCTCGATCAGCGGGTAGTCGCCGTGCGGCCACACCTTGGTCAGGTCGAACGGGTTGAACCGGTAGTCCGGCGCGTCGTCGAACGGCATCACCTGGACGTACATCGTCCAGGACGGGTGCTCGCCGCGGTCGATCGCCCGGAAGAGGTCGCGGCGGTGCAGATCGGCGTCCTCGCCGGCCAGGCGGTCGGCGTCCTCCTGGGTGAGGAAGTCGATGCCCTGATCGGTCTTGATGTGGTACTTGACCCAGAACCTCTCGCCGCCGCCGTTGACCCACATGTAGGTGTGCGAGGAGTACCCGTTCATGTTGCGGTACGTCTTCGGAATGCCGCGATCTCCCATGAGCCACGTCACCATGTGCGCGGACTCGGGGGAGAGGGTCCAGAAGTCCCACTGCATGTCGTTGTCGCGCAGCCCGTTGTCGGGGCGGCGCTTCTGCGAGCGGATGAAGTCCTGGAACTTCTGCGGGTCACGGACGAAGAAGATCGGCGTGTTGTTGCCTACCAGGTCGTAGTTGCCGTATTCCGTGTAGAACTTCAGCGCGAAACCACGCGGGTCGCGCCAGGTGTCCGGGGAGCCCTGTTCACCGGCCACCGTCGAGAAGCGCGCCAGCATCTCGGTGCGCCTGCCCGGCTGGAAGAGGTCGGCCTTGGTGAACTGGCTGACGTCGTTGGTGACTTCGAAGAATCCGTATGCACCACTGCCCTTGGCGTGCACCACCCGCTCGGGGACCCGCTCCCGGTTGAACTGGGCCATCTTCTCGATCAGGTAGTGATCCTGGAGCAGGATCGGGCCGTTGGGGCCGACGGTCAGCGAGTGCTCATCGCTCTCCACCGGGATGCCCGAGTTGCTTGTGGTGAACGGAATCTGCTGGGGTGCCTGGGTCACGAGAGCGTCCTCCCGTCGAGACTCGAGGGTGTCGGTCGGGTCGCTTCGCCCACCCCAGCAGTCAACTCCGCCCACGGGATGTCGGCAACTTTTGGACGGGGTCCAATTCAGGTGCTCGTCCGAGCCCGGGGCCGACCCCTGACGGCGTCAGCCCCGGTTCAGCTCGAACCAGACCACCTTTCCGGTGCTCAGCCGGGTCGCACCCCAGCGTCGGGCCAGCCGGTTCACCAGATAGAGTCCGCGGCCACCCTCGTCCGTGGCCCGCGCCTGCCTCAGGCGCGGCAGCTGAGGCACGTCGTCGCCGACCTCGCAGCGCAGCACATCGGTGCGCAGCAGGCGCAGCGTGATGGGCCGTGACGCATAGCGCACGGCATTGGTCACCACCTCGCTGACCAGCAGCTCCACCGAGTCCGTCAGCTCCTCCATGCCCCAGCGGGCCAGCGCCCGGCGGGCCAGGCGCCGGGCCCGGCCCGGGGCCGCGTCCTCGGGCTCCAGGAACCAGTACGCGACATCGCTCGGCGCGATCCCGTCGAAGCGCGCGGCGAGCAGCGCGATGTCGTCGTCGCGGTCGCCGGGGCCGAGCATGTCGAGCACCTCGTCGCACAGCGCCTCCAGTGGCGGCGGATGGTCGGCGCCGGTGAGCTGGGCGGTCGCGGCGAGCTTCTCCCGCAGTTGTTCTATACCGGTCCACACGTCCCGAAGCCGGGACTCGACGAGACCGTCGGTGTAGAGCAGGAGCGTGGCCCCGGCGGGCGCGTCCAGCTCGACCGCCTCGAAGTCCACGCCGCCCACGCCGATGGGGGCGCCGGCCGGTACCCGCAGCACCTCGGCCCGGCCGCCCAGGTGCAGCAGGACCGGCGGGGGATGGCCGGCGTTGGCGATGGTGATCCGGTGCGAGACCGGGTCGTACACCGCGTACAGGCAGGTCGCCATGCGGTCGGTGCCGAGTCGCTGGGCCTGCTCGTCGAGGTGGTGCAGCACCTCCTGCGGCGGCAGGTCGAGCCCGGCGAGCGTCTGGGCCGTCGTCCTCAGCTGCCCCATGATCGCGGCGGAGGTCATGGAGTGCCCCATGACGTCACCGACCACCAGCGCCACCCGGCTGCCCGGCAGCGGAATGGCGTCGTACCAGTCGCCGCCGACCCGCGCGGTCTCGGCGGCCGGCAGATAGCGGGACGCCAGTCGTACGCCCGTCGGGTTCGGCAGGGTCTCGGGCAGCATCGTCCGCTGCAGCTCGTCGGCGATGTACGCCTCGCGGCCGTACAGCACCGCCTTGTCGATGCCCAGCGCGCTGTGCGTGGCGAGCTGTGCGGCGACCAGCAGATCGTCCGGCTCGAACGCCATGCGCTCCGGGCGGCGCAGGAACAGCGCGGCGCCGATGACCCGGCGGCGGCCGCGCAGCGGGGCGAGGATCGCGCGCTGGCCCGCGGGAATCGGGAGCTCGTCGCCGAGCAGCTCGGGCAGCGCGGCGCGGGCGGCGGGCGCGTCCGCGAACACGGGCCGCACCCCGCGCAGCACCTCGGCGAGGGCACCGCCGGGCCGCACCTCGCACAGATCGTTGCTCAGCGCCGCGAGGCCGGAGTTCTCCGGCACCGGCACCGGCAGGATCCCGTCCTCCAGGTCCCGGTCCTGCGGGATGCGGTCGGTGCGCCGCAGCCGCAGCACCAGGGGCCCGGTGGGCCGCTCGTCGCCCACGGGCAGCGGGTCGCGCAGATAGACGAGGATCGCGTCCGAGAACGTCGGCACGGTGGCCCGGCACAGGCCCATCACGATCTCGTCGAGATCGATGCCACGGGCGATCCGCCGGGTCGCGGCGCCCACGAAGCGCAGCCGGTCCCCGTCGCGCCGCATGGGCATGGGGCCGCTCGGCGGCGTCTGACCGGTGCGCCGGTCCTTGCCGCCGGGCAGGACGGCGGCGCGGTCCTGGTCGGTGCCCGGCTGGGCCGGGATGACCTCGGGAGCGGGGCGCGGCCGGTGTGCGTCGGGCTCGTCGGCGGCGGGCTGGGAGTGCTCGCTGCCGCCGGTCGCGGGCGGCGACGTGGGCGTGCCGCCCTGGTTGCCGGAGGCTCCCTGCTTGGCGTACGGCGGCGTCGAGGCCGGTCCGGTGGGTGCGTCGCCCGCCCGGGTCTGTGCCGGTAAGGCCGTGGCCGGCGGCGGGGTGGGCATGGGCTCCGGGGTACGCAGGAGCGCCCCGCGGGGGTCCGCGGGGCCGACGCCCTGCTGGGGGCGTTCGTGGGAGGTCGGGTGCTCCGTCACGCGTGTCGAATCCATCCGTCCGGGGCTGCGCGCCGTGCGTGCAGTTCGTCCCGCCGAGAAGCCGATACCCGGAATACGTGCCCCAGGAACGGAATTCCCGCGCGGTCAGTCCATGATCCACCGGCCGGCTGTCCGGTAGCCGTCCCGGTGTGGCCCTCGTACCCCTCGCTCACGTCCTGCCGCCCCTCGGTGACGTTCGGTCAAGCTCAGCCCATAGTGCGGGAGTTGCTGCTGCTGTGTGCCCTTGCGGAGGACGATCCTACGGTTGTACCGCGGGGGCGCAACAAGGGTCTCATGAGGTCACGTACGCAGGGGTACGGTCCCAGTCGTCCGGCAGCGGCGGCACCACCCAGGAGGGATCCGGGCGCCAGTGCTGCCAGCCGTCCGAGAACGGTGGCCCCCAGGCGTCGATCACCTCCACCGCGGACCGCCCCGCCTCCCGTACCCGGTCGGCGAGCCGATGGTCCATCAGGCCGTCCCGCTGGGCCTGCGCGAACTCGTCCTCGTCGCGCCAGCCCCAACTGCGGTCCGGGTAGACGCAGATGTCCAGAAAGTAGTCCTCGGAGTCGACCCCGCCGGCCCAGCGGACCAGTGGCGCCTCCAGATTGACGTACCAGTTCTTGAACCGCCAGCCCTGTTCCCAGAACAGCCACACCGACCAGGGCTCGCCGGGCCGCGCCAGCTTGAGCACCCCGGTGCCGAACCAGCGGTCCAGCTGCACGGCCCGCGGCTTGGTGTAGCGGGACTCCAGCGGCTCGGCGTGCAGCGGCGTGCCGTCGGCGAGGACGGGCTTCACACACTGGGTGCCCGGCGCCATCCACACGGCGAGCAGATCGGAGTCGTCGCGTACGACGGTGACGGGGCGGGCGATGTGGAAGCGCTCACCGGCGTTCTCCCGGTACCGCCAGAGGATCCGTTCCCCCGGCTCCCAGTGTGTCGTCGACCCGTCCGCTTCCATTCGTCTCACCGCTCCACCGTCTGCCATGCACAGATATTAGGTGCCCCAGGCATACGACGCTGCGGTGCCGGTCACGGTTCGCCCCACGGGCGGGTGACATGTCACGAGACGTTACGGATGCGTCATCCGCAGGACATCAAGCGCCTCGTCGAGCTGTTCGAGCGTGAGGTCTCCGCGCTCCACATACCCGGATTCCAGGACGACTTGACGGATGGTCCTTCGCTCGGCGAGCGCCTTCTTGGCGACCTTGGCGGCTTCCTCGTATCCGATGTACTTGTTGAGCGGAGTGACGACGGAGGGCGACGACTCGGCGTATTCACGGGCGCGTTCGCGGTGGGCGACGATGCCGTCGATGGTGCGGTCGGCCAGCAGCCGTGACACGTTGGCGAGCAACCGGATGGACTCGAGCACGTTCTTCGCGATCACCGGCAGCATCACATTGAGCTCGAAGTTGCCGGAGGCGCCGGCGGTGGCGATGGTCGCGTCGTTCCCGATGACCTGCGCGGCGACCATGAGAACGGCTTCGGGGATGACGGGATTGACCTTGCCGGGCATGATCGAGGAGCCGGGCTGCAGGTCGGGAAGGCTGATCTCGGCGAGTCCGGTCCGGGGTCCGGAGGCCATCCACCGGAGGTCGTTGGAGATCTTGGTCAGTCCGACGGCGATGGTCCTGAGCTGCCCACTCGTCTCGACGATCCCGTCCCGTGCGCCCTGGGCCTCGAAGTGGTTGCGGGCCTCGGTGAGCGGCAGCCCGGTGGCCCGGGCGACCTCGGCGATGACCGCGGCGGAGAAGCCGGGCGGAGTGTTGATCCCCGTTCCGACGGCGGTTCCGCCCAGCGGCAGTTCGGCGAGCCGCGGCAGCGAGGCGCTCAGCCGCTCGACGCCGTGGCGCACCTGGGCGGCGTACCCGCCGAACTCCTGCCCGAGCGTCACAGGCGTGGCGTCCATGAGGTGAGTGCGCCCCGACTTCACCACATCGGCGAACTCGTCGGCCTTGCGTTCGAGAGAGGCGGCGAGGTGTTCGAGGGTAGGGACGAGGTCGTGGGTGACGGCGGCGGTGGCGGCGATGTGAATCGACGACGGGAAGACGTCGTTGGACGACTGTGAGGCGTTCACGTGGTCGTTCGGATGCACGTCGCGCCCGAGCCGCTCACCGGCGAGGGTGGCGATGACCTCGTTGGTGTTCATGTTGGACGAGGTGCCCGACCCGGTCTGGAACACATCCACGGGAAAGTGCTCGTCCCACCGCCCCTCGGCCACCTCGGCGGCCGCCTCCTGGATGGCGTCGGCAACGTCCTTGTCGAGCACGCCGAGCTCCGCGTTGACCTTGGCGGCGGCACCCTTGATCCGCGCGAGCGCCTCGATGTGGGCGCGCTCGATCCGCTGACCGGAGACGGGGAAGTTCTCGACGGCCCGCTGGGTCTGGGCCCGCCACTTGGCGTCGACGGGGACCTGGACCTCGCCCATGGAGTCGTGCTCGATGCGGTATCGCCCGCTGCCGTCTGCGCCGGCCGTTGTGGTCATCGTCGTCATACCTCCTGGAACAGGAGCACGTGATGTGCGAGGACTATTCCCGTACTCCCGTTCCAGGATCAGACGTACTGCTGCCGTTGTCGCGGCAACCTCGACGGCGCGTTCCCGTGGGCCCCGGTCAGCAGCTGTTGACGAGGGACATGCGCTGGATTTCGTCGTACCAGCCGGGGTCGAAGGTGCCCTTCGCCGTCCACACGTACCGCTGGGTGCGGTCGGGCAGGTTCTTCACGAACTTGGTCGGGCTCGCCGGGTCCTGTATGCGCGCGTTGCGCAGAGCCGTGAGAACGGCTCCGTTCCCGTCCTTCAGACGTACTCGCATCAGCCAGGCGTCGTTGTTGTGACTACTGGTGACGGTGGCCCGGAAGTAGGCCGTACCGTCCGGGTACACGGTCCACCTCGCACCCGAGAACATGGTGCAGTCGCCGCTGCGCAGGGTGCCCCACGTGAAGGACTTCGAGGCCGCCGCACGGACCGTGGCGTCGGCCGTTCCCACAGTGGGGACCAGGGCGCCGGCGGTCAGGGCGGCGGTGGCCACGGCGGTGGCCACGAGCTTGCGGGACCGACGTATCCCGCCGGTGCTCCGGATGTTGCTCACTGAATGTTCCTTTCGTCACCGTTGGTGGGGGTGCTGGACCAGGATCACGGCGCCGGTACGGGCGGTCACGAGTAGTTGGCTACTCGAATTGGGTTTCGTGATGGATGTCCGGGTTTGTAGGATCCTGGTGTGGGGGAACTGGGGCGGGAATGGCCGTTGACCGGCCGTACGGAAGAACTGCGATTCATCGACAGGGCGGGGCAAAGCGGTCGTGGCACGCGCGGCGTGCTGCTCTCCGGAGCGGCCGGGGTGGGCAAGACCCGGCTCGCCCGGGAAGCGGTCGCCGCGGCCGTGCGACGCGGGGCCGTCACCAGATGGGCGACGGGCACGGCTTCGGCGAGGGCACTGCCGCTGGGGGCCTTCGCCGCGTGGACCGAACCCGGCGGCGGGGACGCCTCCTGGACGCTGAACCGGACCCTGGACGCGCTGCTCCACGGCGCGGGCCCCGCGGGAGCGGTGGTCGCGGTGGACGACGCGCATCTGCTCGACGACCTCTCCGCACTGCTGGTGCACCAGTTGGTGCTGCGGCAGGCGGCTGCGGTCGTGATCACGGTGCGGGCCGGCCGCCCGGCCCCGGACGCCGTGACAGCACTGTGGAAGGACGGACACCTGGAACGGCTGGAAGTGCAGCCGCTGTCCGAACCTCAGACCGCCGCCGTGCTCGAAGCGGTTCTCGGCGGGCCCGTGGACAGCACCACCGCCGGCCGGCTGTGGAAACTGACCCGGGGCAACGCTCTGATCCTGCGCCATGTGGTCGAGAGCGAACTGGAGGCGCGCAACCTGCGCTGTGTGCGGGGGACCTGGCGGTGGTCCGGGACGCCGTCCGTCTCACCGGTGCTGGTGGACCTGGTCGCGACGCGCATGGGCGAACTCTCCGGCCCCGTACGGGATGTGGTGGATCTGCTCGCGCTCGGTGAGCCCTTCGACATCGCGCTTCTCGCCCAACTGGCGGACGCGGCGGCGATCGAGGAGGCCGAGGCGCGGGGGCTGGTGACAGTGGAACAGGCGGGAGACACCCTATGGGCCGGGCTCGCCCACCCCCTGTACGGCGAGGCGCGCCGCGTGGCCCTCGGCACTCTGCGCGCGCGCCGGCTGCGCGGCCGGATGGCGATGGCGCTGGCCGACCACCCCGAACACCACGGTGACAACACGCTGCGCCGGGCCGTGCTCGCCGTGGACTCGGACCTGCCGCCGGATCCGGCGCTTTTCACCGAGGCGGCCGCACACGCCGCGCTTCTCATGGACATGCCGCTGGTCGAACGGCTGGCCGGGGCGGCGGTCGCCGCGGGTGCCGGGTTCGAGGCACAGCTGCTGGTCACGACCGCCCTCGCCGCAACCACCCGCCACGAGGACGTCAAGGACGAGCTGGCCGTCCTGACGGCCATGGCCGTCACGGATGCCGAACTCGTACGGGCGACTCTGGTCAGGGTGCCGGCGCTGGCCTATGTGACGAGCGGGCCCGCCGAGGCGGAAGCCGTGCTGGACGAAGCGGAGGCGCGCGTCGAGGAGGACGGCTTCAGGCTCCAGCTGACCGCGCTGCGCGCCTACCTCGAAGCGACCCAGGGGCGACTGGCTCGCGCCGTCGAGTGCGCCACCACGGCACTGGACGCGCCGGATCTGCCGGACGAGCCGGTCATCCTGGCCTCGGTCGCGCTGGTGGCCGCTCTGGGAGTGACGGGCCGCGCCGACGACCTGGCCCCGGCCGCCGCCCGCGGCCACGAGGCAGCGGCGCGGTCAAGTCAACTCGGATTTCTGCGCGCGCCGTTGACCATGGCCCAGACGATGGGGCTCAGCCTGGCGGGTTACCTGCAGGACGCGGAGGACCTCGCGGCCGCGTTCCGGGAAGAGGTCAAGGACCAGGAGTTCGGCAACGAACTCAGCGGTTTCATCATGGGCGATGCCGAACTCGCGCGGGGCCGGGTGGCCGACGCCACGCGCCGGCTCCGGGAGTCGCTCGTGGGCCTGCGGGAACACGGCAACGCCGGCGGGTTCGTGTACTTCTGCCTGCTGTCGCTCACCCGCGCCCTGGCCCTCGCCGGTGACCTGCCCGGTGCCCGAGGTTCCCTGGCCGAACTGGAGGCCGAGCGGAGCCCGTCGTTCGCCGTCCTCGATCCCGAACTCGCCCTCGTGAGGGCGTGGGTGACCGCAGTCGAGGGGGCGCTCAGCGACGCGATCACCCTGGCCCACGAGGGAGCCGACGGCGCGGCCCGGCGCGGCCAGTACGCGCACGAGGTGCTGGCCCTGCAGACCGCGGTCTGCCTGGGGGACGCCTCGGTCGCCGGGCGGCTGGCCGAGCTGGCCGGCCGGGTCGACGGTCCCCGGGTGCGGGCTGCCGCCGCCCATGCGGCCGCGCTGAGCACCGGAAACGGCGAGGGGCTGCGCGCCGTCTCGGCCCAATGGGAGGAGACGGGCGACCTGTTGGCGGCCGCGGATGCCGCCGCGCAGTCCGCGAGCACGCATCTGCGCCGCGGAGAGCGAGCCCCGGCCCACGCCGCTGCCGCCCGGGCCCACCGGCTCGCTCAGGAGTGCCAGGGGGTCCGTACGCCCGCGCTGCTGGAGGCGGCCCGGCCCGTGCCGCTGACCCGGCGGGAGCGCGAGATAGCCGTCCTGGTGGCCCGTGGCCTGACCAACCAGCAGATCGCCGACCGGTTGATCGTCTCCGTACGAACGGTGGAGGGCCACCTCTACCGGATCGGCAACAAGCTCGGCATCACGAACAGGAGGGAGCTGGCCGCACTGCTGCTGGACGGCTGATCCCGCGCTTCTCGGCCGACTTGTCCGTCCGACGGCACTGGTCAGCCCGTCCGGCGTCTGAGGACAGGCCGTTCAGGCGGAAGCGGGGTCCAGGGGCGGAGCCCCTGGGACGGGAAGGGCAGGGGCGGCGGGGGCGCAGCATCCACAGCGGCTCCGCCGCAGGCCGCCGTCCCCCGCCGCACCGGAGGCCCTACGCCAGCCCCGGCCCACGCACGGGGATCGAAGTGAACGTCGGCTGCGGTGCCGGGTCCTGGAAGAAGTCGTTCAACTTGTTCATCTTGCGTGGACCCTCGTACGATCGCCGCCATGATCAAGCATCCGAGGGTCCTGGGCGCTGTCCGCCTGTCCATCCTCAAGGACGACACCACCAGTCCCGAGAAGCAGCGGCAGGCCGTAGAGCACTGGACTGCTGGCCCCACCGTGGACGGTCGCATTGCGGGCTGGGCGGAAGACCTGGACGTGTCCGGTGCGATGCACCCCTTCAAGCGACCGGGCCTCGGTCCTTGGTTCAACGAGCGGGCCGACGAGTGGGACGTGTTGGCCGTCTGGAAGCTCGACCGCCTCAGCAGGAAGGCGGGCCACTTCGCCGAGGTCTTCGAGTGGTGCCAGAAGCACGGGAAGTCCATCGTGTCCGTGACCGAGGGCATCGACATGTCCACCCCCATGGGCAAGATGTTCGCTCAGATCATCGCCGCCTTTGCCGAAGGCGAGTTGGACACCATTCGCGCCCGCGCGCTTTCTGGCTCGGCCGCCCGCAAGGCCAAGGGCGTTTGGATCGGTGGCGTCGAGCCGTACGGGTACCGCTTCGAACGGCAGGAAGGCGGCGGAAAGAAGCTCGTTCAGGACCACACGTATGCGGAACTGTTCCGAGAGATTGTCGAGCGACTAAAGGGCGACTGGTCGTCGTACAAGATCGCACTTGATCTGAATAAGCGTGGTGTTCTCACTTGGCGGGATCATCTTCGAATCGTGAAGGGGGAAGATCCGAGGGGCGTTGCCTGGACTGCCAACGCGATTCGCGCCATAGCTATGAATCCCACGGTGGCCGGCATCTACACGTACAAGGGCGAGAACGTCGTAGACGAAAACGGCGAGAACGTTCGGATCACTGATGATCCGTTGATGGATTTTGCCGAGTGGTCAGAATTCGTGGCTGCCCTCAAGAGTGATCGTCCGGTTAGACGGTCCACCCCTTCACGGTCGATGCTGGGCGGTGTGGCTGCCTGCCAGGGATGCGGCGCCCGGATGTCGTCCAACAAGAAGACGAAGCCGAACGGCCGCGTGCATCACTACTACGCCTGCAACAACGTCAACACCGGAACGTGCTCAAACCCTGGCCGCATTCGCCGCGATGACCTAGACATGGCCGTTGGGACTTTCGTGAAGTTCACTCTCGGCCCGCTCCCGGTTATGGAGCGGGCCGGTAATTCGATCAGTCAGGCCAAGGTCGAGCTTGCCGAGGCCGAAGCGACGCTAGACCGACTGGAAGCCGATTACCTAGCTGGACGGTTCAAGACCGACGTTCAGGTTGAACGCTACTGGGGGCAACACGAATTCCAGTCGGCCAAGGTTGAACGCTTGAGGGAGGAAATCAAGACTGCCGAGGATGCCCCGGCCTGGAAGGAGACGGGTCGGACTTACTCCGAAGAGTGGACGACTAAGGATGACGAACAGAAGCGTGTGTTCCTGCAACGGCACGGCATAACTGTGACGGTGGGGGCCACGGAAGACGGGAGCCGACGAGTCGTCTGCAAGATGGCTGAGCTTGCCGAGATCGCCAAGGAAACCGGGCTTCAAGTTCCCGAGGGATACTGGTTGATCGAGCCGGAAGCGGAATACATTCTGCCGAAGCAGATGGCTTATAAGCGGAAGTAGGTGGGGCCGCCCACGCTCCCAACCCTTGCCCCCGTCGCGTGTAAACGCTTCGGGGGCCTTTCCATGCCCACGCTCGGCCCCCTGACCGTTTAAACGCTCTTCCTTGATTCCGCCACCCCTGGCAGGTTAAAACCTAGGCATAGAAGACCGCACAGCGGCCCCGGATAACCGGGGCCTTTTCTGTTCCCGCATCCCCCGAAAGGAAACCTGACCGATGACCTTTGCCGAACAGTACGCGGACGCTATCGCCGGGCGCAGAGTGAAGCTGCGAAAGCGCGGGTTCGCCCTTGCGGCCGAGACGGCTCCCCCGACCGGGCAAGCCGCCCTGTGGTATGTCGACGCGGTTCTATGCGTGCCACGTAGCGGTCAGGCCGTGGCCCGGCAGATAGCCCGCCTCTGCGGCGACGAATCCGAGGTGACTGTTCCGTGGTGTTCGCTTGCCGATGCTGTCGGCGTACGCGACCGGGCCCGGAACCTTCGCCGCTATACCGAGCGTGGAGTGAAGGCCCTGATCGATGCCGGATGGCTCGAAGTCGAGACGGTTGGGAGCAAGCGCGGGGCGAAGACGACGTTCCGCCTCCTGGCGGGTGACCGTTCCTCGGAGTGCCTGGGCTGGATCGATGACCGGGAATGGTTCACCGAGGCTGCCTGAACGGCCCTCGGCGACTTATGGCCTTAGCCTCGCGCTTTCACACGGCGGGGCGTCCAGTGGGTGATCAGAAACGCGAAGAGTGCTCCTGACCTGCAACGATGGGACTTGTCTAGGGTCCAGGT